>WJIN01000313.1 GCA_014730295.1 Promethearchaeota archaeon
CAAGATAAAAAAGTTAAGGATTTGTTAAAAATTTTGGTGATGAATTGAATTCAATTATTCGAATTTAGACACCGGGAATAAATTTCTAATCTTATCTTATCGTTGTTGAGAATTAAGAGTCTTCTATTCTATATTTTTTCTAATTGCTGTGGAGCTAATCTTTTCATTCTTCTCATTTTTAATTATTGGGATAACAACTATAATTAAAGGAGGAAATCCCTTTTCTTTCCTTTTTTCATTAATTTTTAATGCAGTAGAATAGGTCTCTTGACTTACGACTAACCCTTGGTATTTTTCCTCCTTGATTGGGGGTCCATAGGGTTCATTGAGTTCAATGATTTTTACCCTCTCCAGGTCGGCAAAAGATGCTATAAATTGTTCGATATTGTTTTTTCTTGTCTCATAATCCTCGAGCTTGTGAGAATATTTCTTTTTTTTTAATAGGTCCTCCGTTGCCAACCCGATTACGATCTTTTCTGACACTGTCAAAGCGGTCTTGAGGAGTAATTTATGTCCTTCATGTAAATGATCAAAAGTTCCTCCCAGTCCAACCAGATCAAACATTGAAATTATCACTAATTTAAATGAAATAAGGGGAATTAATATTCTCTAATTAAAGACAATTAAAAAATTAGGAGCTTTTCATAGTAACTTTTTCTTGTTCGTTGGGAACTGTGGGTCGTTTTAATTTCACAGAATAAATCTTAGAAATTATCATATTCCCGTCGCATTTTTCACACTGTCCATCGATTTTATATACAAAATCTCCATCTTCATAATGTCTAACATGCGTCAAATCGCATTTGCTACATTTTAAGATGCTGAGCGTTTGTTTATATGGGTCCTCATCTTTTTGAGGGAATTGGAGTATGGTGGTGGCAACACAAACAAGTGTGAAGCCCATAAAGAAATTGGTTATTTGATCGGGACCAATTCCCGCATAAATGATCACCACTCCAAGTATGAGCAACGCGACTACGACTATATGTTTAACGATTTTCTTCCAAGAAATATCTTTTTCTAAAACATCCTCGTCCTCTTCTTCTTCAATCATGCTGATATTTGAATCCTTTACGCTTTTTCTATAATAGAAAAAAATATATGATTAAATAAATTTACTTATTATAAAAATATCAAATTCGGTATTTATACGCGAAAAGGGTAAATCAAACAATATGACTATACTATTAATGCTTTTAGGAACCACACAGCAGACGGATCCATGGTCAATCATCTTCAATATCCTCTTCTTCGGTCTGATCTTCATTTCCATGTTCTATGGACAAAAGATCCAAGCGTGGAAGGCAAGTAAGGATATTGAGGGTGCATTAGAGAAGTTGAAAAATTGGAGAGATGAATCCACACAAACGCTTCTGTCTAATTTTAAAGATTTTGCGAAAGATAAGGAAACTGACAAAGATCTGAGGCTCAAACTTGAGGATTTTATGACATTTATTACAATCTCTCCCGTCGACCTCGATCCCTATGGGATTGTACCTAAATTTGACCATATCATCGATGTACGCGATAATCGATATGAGGAGGAGGTTGCGAAATTGGCTCCGAAAGCAGATGAAACGAAGCGACAAAACTTAGAAAATCTTCTGGAAGCTACCATGGCGGTTGATTATGTGTATAGATTAGTAAAACATTATCTAATACTCGGTAAAAAATCAAAATCCGCCTTATTACTTATGCAGATTGCTATGCAGCTAACGTTAATTATGGCTATGGCAAAATCGTATTATAACGCTGTGAGGGCATTCTCTGAGGGAAGCCCGATAGGAGACGCCTTAGGACCGATGGTGGTAGGAAGTCTTGTCCGAGATATTAATGGCTCCAACGAAGTTGAACCGGTTGATATAGCGAAACATACAATCTATCAAGAATTCGAGTTTGAAGGGAGGACTGTGTTTGTAGTCCGAGCGAAGGGTCCGGGTGGAACTGTAGGGAAACCGGGAACTGCGATTAAAAAACTAATCGAGCAACACGGCGATACTGTGTCAAGAATAATTATGATTGACGCGGGGCTGAAGTTAGAAGGCGAAAAGAGCGGTTCTGTTGCCATTGGTGTCGGAGCGGCAATAGGAGGAATTGGAGTTGAGAAGTTCTATATAGAGGAATCCTCCACGGGTAAAACTGTTCCGATTGATGCTCTGATCTGTAAAGAGTCTTTGGAAGATGCCATAACTACTATGAATCGATCGATTACTCGGTCTGTTCCAGAGTTTGTTAATAAAATTAAAGACTCAATAAGAGAACGGACAGAGGAAGGCTCCAAGGTTATTGTTGCGGGAATCGGTAATACAATTGGTATTGGAATCTAATCTTATTTTTTTGTTCTCATTTCTTTAATATAGGACATTTTAAGTTCACAAATAATTGAAACTCGGCTTCAGATCAATTAAGATGAAATTATGTTATTATGCTGGTTTTTGGTCAGCATTAATGCTAGCTAAATAGACTTTGAGATCCTTTTTTTACTATTGATACTTAATAATAATATTAAATTAATTGATTTGAAATAAAATAGATGGTGAACTAAAATTAAATTTGCAACTGAAGAATGGGCAAAAGCCTATTGTAAAGCAATAAATGAAAATCCGGATTATGCCGAAGCCGCTTCGTGGTGGGAAGGCGATTTTGTATTCATTATAGAACCAAGCGGCAATTTAGACCATGAGATACATATGTTTGTAGGGCTATTCCATGGAGAATGCACAGGTGCGAGAATCTTAGCAGAAGGCGAAGAAACCGATGCGGAATTTATCTTCTCAGGACCGTATGACAATTGGTTAAAAGTTCTCAAAAAAGAACTTGACCCAATTCAAGGACTTATGAGTGGGAAGTTTAAATTAAAGGGTAATATGGCAAAAGTAATGCGAGCAACCAAAGCCGCGCAAGAATTAGTCAATAGTACCACAGTAATAGATACAGAATTTTATTAATCAATATCTATTTTCATTTTTTTTAATTATGCATAACTAATTCTTTCAAATTTCTTTAAGATGATTTCAACAACTTCAGAACTCTCAATTTTAAAAGAAAAGCAAGTATTTTTCTTTGATTTGGATGGTACCGTGTATTTAGGCGATAAGGTGTTTGACGGGGTGCTTGAATTAATTCACATATTAGAAAAAAGAGAGGACATTCAATTCTTTTTTCTATCGAATAATTCCAGTCGATCCACGTCCGATTATCTTACAAAATTAGATAAATATGGTCTTAATGTTGATACACATCATATTATTTTGTCGCAACATCCGACGATTGACTATCTTAAAAAAGAAGGCTATCAGAAGATCTTTCTTATGGGAACAACTTCATTGAAAAAAGAATTCGAAAAGGAAGGATTCCAGCTTACGGAGGAAGAGCCTGAGATTTTAGTCTTGGGTTTCGATCAAGAATTGACTTACGAGCGACTGGTGCGGGCGTCTTACTTTCTTCAAGACGGAATTCCCTATATCGCCACCCACTTAGACAATCGCTGTCCCACAGAAAAGGGGTATATTCCAGATGCGGGGGGTATTGCTGCACTTCTCAATAAGACTGTGGACCGTATGCCTCGTGTATTTGGCAAACCAAATAAGGAAATGTTGTTATTCAAGCTAAATAATTTAGGCATCGCAACTGATAAAGCAGTGATGTTCGGAGATCGACTTTATACAGATATAAAAATGGGATTAAATGCCAAAGTCACGACGTGTTGTGTATTATCTGGAGAGAGTAGCCTTGATATGATAAAGGCGAGTGAAAGTCAACCTG
The DNA here is from genome assembly GCA_014730295.1 of Promethearchaeota archaeon. The sequence continues at coordinate 3,766 of WJIN01000313.1, forward strand.
ATCTCATCATCGAGGGAGTCTGGAAGCTACGAGATCTATTCCAGTAAGCTATCTGGCTGCAAAGAGATAGAAAAACTATATCCGTAAATCGAAAAGAAAACGATTTTTTAGTAGTTCTGTTTCAAATTCGCCAGAAAATGCGATATATAGTCTATATAAACGATAATTTTTATTTTTTAAGCAAAATTAATAAATATAAATTATAATTTTAACAGAATGCGAATATATAATAATTTGAGATATATATTCATTTTAAGTTGTAATTCAATTTCATATTACTAAAAGGTTAGAATTAGAGATGGCAACCACAGAAAATGAAAAATATGTGTATGGTTTTTCTGAAGGAAAGAAAGAATTGAAAAGTCTCTTGGGAGGAAAAGGTGCGAATCTGGCGGAAATGACTAATATGGGTCTGAATATCCCTCCAGGTTTTGTTATAACCACCGAAGCATGTTTGAATTATTTCGATTATCCCAAAGAGACGATGGAGAAATTGCGCCCTATTGTATTAGATTATCTCAAAAAATTGGAAGAGCAGACGGGCAAGAAATTTGGAGATATAAGTAATCCGCTCTTGGTGAGTGTCCGTTCTGGAGCTCCTATGTCCATGCCAGGAATGATGGATACAGTGTTAAACCTTGGATTAAATGACGAGAGTGTACAAGGTTTAGCAAGACAAACAGACAATCCCCGATTTGCCTATGATTCTTATCGGCGCTTCATCCAAATGTTTGGAGATGTGGTGATGGGGATTAGCGATGAGAAATTCGAGAGGATCTTAAATCAATATAAACGTGAAAAAGGAAGAAATGCGAAAGACACGGATTTAGATGTGAAAGATCTTCAAAAAGTAATTGCAGATTATAAAGCATTATATGAAAAGGAGATTGGTACTCCCTTCCCTCAAGATCCATTTGATCAGCTCTTTTTAGCCATCGAGGCTGTCTTTAAATCATGGAATAACAAACGAGCGATTACTTATAGAAAAATCAATAATATTCCTAATTTTGGAACAGCGGTAAATATTCAAACTATGGTTTTCGGGAATAAAGGATGGGATTCGGCTACAGGTGTCGCATTTTCACGCGATCCCTCAACGGGAGAAAAAATGCGATTCGGAGAATATTTAAAGAATGCGCAGGGAGAGGATGTTGTTGCGGGAATACGAACTCCAAAAAAAATCGAAGATATGAGTGAAGATTTTCCAGAAGTCTATAATGAATTAATGAATACCCTAGAGAAATTAGAACGCCACTATCGGGATATGCAAGATATCGAATTTACCATTGAGGACGGCGAACTATTCATATTACAAACGCGAGATGGTAAGAGAACTCCTTCTGCTGCTGTGAAAATTGCCGTTGATATGGTCAAGGAAGGACTCATTTCAAAAGAAGAGGCGATAATGAGCGTAGACGCGAAAAAGATTTCAAAATTATTGTTCAAAAGTATTGATGAAAATGCCATTGTTCACGTGCTCGCTCACGGAATTAATGCCTCTCCTGGAGCCGTGTCGGGTATCGCGATATTTGATGCAGATAAGGCCGAAGAAATGGCCAATGAAAGCGAGAAGGATATAATTTTAGTACGTCCTCAAACCAAACCCGAAGATGTTCATGGATTATATGCCTCTTCCGGGGTGTTAACACAATTTGGCGGGAAAACCTCTCATGCTGCAGTGGTGGCAAGGGGTATGGGTAAGCCAGCAGTTGTAGGCGTTCAAGACATTGAAATTGATACCGAAGACAGAGAGTTCAGAGTCGGTGAGACGGTGGTAAAAGAAGGCAACTATGTCACTATTGACGGAACAACAGGAAGAGTAATCGAAGGCAGAGTACCTTTAATAGAGCCCGAAATCAAAGGAGAGTTTCTCGAATTGCTTGAAATTGCCGACGAGATTAGAAAAATTGGGGTGCGTGCGAATGCTGATACGCCTTTAGACGCAGAAAAAGCTTTGGATTTCGGCGCAGAAGGGATAGGCCTGACACGAACTGAGCATATGTTTATGGCCCAAGAACGGCTCCCAGTGGTACAAAGGATGATTTTAGCCCGAACAAAAGAAGAGCGGAAAGATGCGTTAGACAAAATACTACCAATGCAAAAAGGAGATTTTTACGATATCTTTAAAAAGATGAAGGGTAAACCCGTTACGATTCGATTATTGGATCCTCCTTTACATGAATTCTTACCAACACTTTCAGAAGTACTCTTGGAAACGCAAGAACTCAAAATGACCAATTCCCTTTCTAAATCACTACTCAACACGAGTCCCTTAGATCAAGAATTAAAGGAAAAAGATAAATATATTACGTTAATTCGCTCTCTTTCCGAAGAAAATCCTATGATGGGATTACGAGGTTGCCGTTTAGGCATAGTTTGGCCGGAAATAAATGAGATGCAAGTCAAAGCAATATTTCAAGCTGCTTGCGAATTAAAACAAGAAGGGATCGATGTAAAACCTGAAGTTATGATCCCATTAATTGGTATGATTTCAGAGCTTAAATTGGTAAAAACCCAACTTGTAAACGTCGCTCAAGAGACCATTGATAGTTATGATGTAGATTTGGAATACAACTTTGGGACAATGATCGAAATCCCTCGAGCCGCGCTTACTGCAGATGAAATTGCCAAAGAAGCCGAATTCTTTAGTTTTGGAACTAATGACCTTACACAGATGACATATGGATTTTCTCGAGACGATGCGGAAAGTAAATTTCTACCGATCTATTTGAATAAAGAAATCATAAAGGAAAATCCATTTGAGATCTTGGACCAAAAGGGAGTTGGAGAATTAATGAAAATCGCGATTAAGAAAGGCAGAAAAACCAGACCAAACCTCAAATGTGGTATTTGTGGTGAACATGGTGGAGAGCCTCAATCCATACACTTTGCGAATGCGATCGGTTTGGATTATGTGTCATGTTCTCCGTATAGGATTCCTGTAGCTCGTATCGCTGCGGCCCAAGCCGCTATTGAAGAGAAAAACGTAAAAGAAGGAAAAAAAGAAGAGATTTCCGTAGAAGTTTCTAAATAACTAATCAATTTCCCCTTTAATTTTTAATATAAGTTAAATTTTGGAGTTTGCTAAATTGCAAATTCAGTAATATAAATCCATTAAATTATTGTTTTTCCGATAATATTCGTGGTTCCATGCGATTTTGCATAAGTTAGTTGTCATTCTCTCATTTCCGAACCTATCAAGACCAATTGTATGCCCAAGCACTCTTCTGTGATCACTTATTTATTATACGTTATGTTTCTTGAGTATGATCATTTCATACTAGATCGTGGATCCTATTAAGTCTTTCTACCGACAGAATTTGTGGCTCTTTATGGGAAAAGATGGAGTATTGCAGAAGGCGCGGTGGATTAGACCCTCTATCAATTCAGAGCTTCCACGAATTAGCCCTTCTCCACGTGTTAATCGCTTAAACCATAATCTTTATATTCTTCAAATCCAATCTTTATATATGAAAGCATCAAACGACCGTGGGGTAGAATTAGAAATACGTGAATATTCGGATGCTGATTTTTTTCCAGAACGGTGTCCCATTTGTAATAAGCGAGATATAATCAGACATACGTATAGAATCCGTACGATTCAAGATCTGGGCGCACCCCATCTCTGTCGTAGAATTCGATACGAGCGGGTCTATTTTAAATGTAATGCGTGTGAAAAAGTATTTGCCATCGACCATCCTCTTGTCGGAAAGAATTCAAAATATATGCCCGGAGTAATTGAATATGCGGCGACTCGCGTATTGGATCGGGAAGATTCGATCCGTAGAGTTACACGTGATTTAAACGATCTACATCATGTGGAGGTTTCGGTGGGCACCGTAGAGAATTGGATAAATGAGTGCGGGGAGAAAGGGGAGATCTCGGAAGACTTTACAGAAGAGGATCCTCCCGCCGACTTTTCTGGCTTTTTATCGGTTGACGGGACTTTTAAATCCGTGAAACTTAAAAAAAACGATCTCAAAACGGCCCAATAAACGGCGGGTTGTTGCTGGCAACAGACAGCATACATAAAAACCCAATAGCGGGAGCGTTAGTTGCGGGAGAATCTAAGGAAGAGACCTTCTTTTTTCTGACCCATTTAAAGCAATGGATTAAGAAACCCCTTTCACTGGTGACGATAGATTTTTCTACTCGTATTCTCTCGGGGTTAGAAGAGGTATACCCGCATGTGCCCATCCAAAAGTGTGTATTTCATGCAATTCAGCTGCTCACTCGCGGTTATATTAAGGAACTGACGCGTATTAAGCGGACACGCCTTTTGAATCATATAAAAGAGTTCACACTATTGCGGAGGAAGTCCTTGGATAGAGAAAAAGGAAAAATGTTGAAGATTGAGCTTAACTTAGACTTTTCTGACACACAGCACTCTCTCTCAATTTATAATTCGCTTCACAAGATTCTTTCTAACACATCTCCGACGATTATTGAATCGAAACTTATCGGGTTCTTTGCTCAGCAGGACTTTCGGACATGGAAAGGGCATGAACTCTTTTTAGAGTCATACAAGAAGATCTTTACCGAACGTAATTTTAATTTTAGCAGAAAAGCACTGAAATACATTATTCCTAAAATCTATAAAGCGTGGAGGGCGGCGATCCGGGGATTACGAATAGATCTCGAACACACAAAAACCATTTTTAATAAAGCAAAATATCTGGTTCTCATGAATCCCAAGAATATGGAACTATTCCACCGCAGAGAGCTCCGTAAATGTTTGAAAACCTTTCCTTGGCTTCGAATCTATCGCAAAACATTGGTAAAATTTTACTATCAATTCAAAATTTCTCCCGAAAAAAGACGACCGCTTAAGTTCTTAACGGCTATACTTTCAGAAAATTCTCATCCACGGTTAAAGAGCGCCGTACAAACTCTGATTGAAAATGAGGAGAATATCTTTCGGTATCAAACATTTCTTTCCCCGAAAACTCATACTCTTCCCAGTAAATCAATTAAAGTTGTAAAGGAATCGGCAAATAAGACATTGAATAGATTATACCGGACGCAATGCGGGATGCGCACGATCGAAAATCTTCAAATGCGTATCTCTCAGCGTCTTTCCTGCCCGATCATTGTCTCACCTTCATTAAAAGAAAAACTAAATTACCAATCTAAATTTAACTGATCATACTCAAATTTTTTAAAGAAATTAAATTTATTATTAAAATTACTTGAAGGTTGAGATTTTACTAATTTTAAAAGTATAAAATCAAATCAATTCTCACTTCTAAAATACCACTATATTTTATAGAAAATCATTAAATCTTTTTATGAATTGAGAGAATATAATCATTGAAAAGAGGTGATGTGATACCTATCTCCTTAACAGAGTGATTTAATAATCCGCATAATAGTAGAAATACATCAGATTAGTTTTTTATCATTTAAATCTCGTTAGATTTTAGCATTAGATTTTTCAGACAAATTTGATTTGTTTTCACCACCAAATAGACTTATTTAATAAATAAAGCAAC
>WJIN01000314.1 GCA_014730295.1 Promethearchaeota archaeon
ATAAAGAGTCTAGAGAACACAATCCTACACCGCCCCATAAGAAAGAACCCACGATCAAAATATAACCTGAATCTTTTCTACCAGTATTCTTTTTTTTGACGATTTTCGCTTTATATAGACTCGCCAATATATGAGAGTAGAATAAATATATATTCTTTTATTGAACCGAGAAATTGATTTAGGCTTAATATTATATTTAACCCCTTCACAATTGTCTCGAGTACATTGTGGTAGAATTGATACACCATCTTCAATATTGACAATTTTTACTTCGGTATTTGGGAGGGGTAATCCAACAGTGTTAATTTTCGTTCTTTTGAAAGGATTTAATGATACTACAGGAGAACATTCTGATAACCCATAGCCTTCAAGGATAGTTGCTTCAGTTATATTCTCAAATTTTGTCTTCACTTCTTTTGGTAATGGAGATGCAGCGCAGATGCAGGCTATGAGAGAATCCAATTTTCCTTTATATTTTTCACACTCTGGCTCTTGAATGAGCTTTATGAATAGAGTTGGGACACCAGGCATAAAGGTGATTTCTTCTTTCTTTACAAACGCGAGTAATTTGGAAAGGTTTTCTGGAGGGCGCGGAATTAATACATTGCTCCATCCTTCTAAAATCGCTACCGTCATACCGATGTTACCATAGGAGTGTGCGAGCGGGACAACTAAAAGCATCCCACCCTTTCCTTTCACCTCATTCATTCGCTCTAATTGTGTGGAAGCCCAATAATCGGTTTGCTGAGCATTTACAATTAAATTATAGTGGGAGGTTTTCACTCCTTTCGGGATACCTGTTGTCCCTCCAGTATAGATCAGTACCGCGGGATCTTTTTTCAGATCAATTTCTACATTGGGAACGTTAATCTCCTCCTCATCACATAATGTGGCCTGAAATGCCTTAAACTCTATATCTTCAATTCTCTTCGGCCAATTTTTCATAGTTGGCACTTTTCCTAGGAGTTTTCCAAGAAAAGCTTTAACCTTTGGTAAATATTCTGTCAATTTTGTAAGTACTATTGTATCTAATGATTCCATTTTAGAGAGGTCCTTTCCATTTAGATATTCCTCATAAAGATAATCTAAGATTATTAGAGATTTTGCTCTTGAATCGTTAATTTGATGAACGATCTCCACATATCGATTAACGGGAAGAATGGGGTTTGAAACAGCTCCAAGACGCAGAATAGCAAAATGTGCGATTATATATTGTGGGATGTTTGGCATATCTATCGCGACTACATCTCCCTTTTTAATACCTAATTGTGCTAAACCTGTTGCAAATCTGTCTACGATCGTATCTAGCTCGCGATATGTCATACGTAATCCTTTAAATAATAGGGCCTCCGAATCGGGATATTTTTCCGCAGTTTCTCTCAATAACTCCCCTAAACTCATCTTTTTATAGTCAATATGTTTAGGGGTTTCCTCTGGCCAGCTTTTATACCAATATTTCTGGACTTCTTCAATCATTTTCACTTAGTTAGATTAAATTATACTCTATAAATCTTCGTTTATTTTGTTAGTATTGTTCAAAAACTGAAATTAAATTTAAAATCTGCAATATGAATGAAACTATCAACTATTAAAAATAGGAAACATATGGAATTATCAAATATGAGGAAACCCAATCTGAATCTTCGGAATTTATCCACATTTCGAGAAACTTTTCGAAAAAGGATGATTTTAAGGGAATTATGATCGAAATGGATTATATAATAGACCATTATCTACGAATATTATTATTGAGAATTTTGAGGATATACAAAAGAATAAATATGAGACTATTTTACATTAATGTTAAAAAAATCAAATAATATGAATATCATTCTTAATTATTTAAAAAACGGAGGAGAGTAATCTGAAAAATTATTTGAAGGTTCTAATAATCATTATAGTCATCACTGGTGGATTAGGAGGAGGTTACATTGGTTATTTGTATTTTTTATCTATGAATAATGATGGTATAACAGAATCTGGTTATGTAAGAATTTATGTTAATAATACTCTTTATGCTAATCTTTATTCAGAAATCGCTCAATATCAGCAAGATTTAGAAAATCAAGGATTTAATGCAGAAATTATCAATTGGTCGGATCCTGTTGTAGAAAATCTTAAAGGTGATTTAATAAATTCTCAAAATTCCACTTTTGTTGGAGCGGTTCTAATAGGGAAAATACCATATGCGAATTATGAGATGGGCGGGGCAGTCTTTCCATGTGATTTATATCTCATGGATTTGGATGGTGTTTGGGGAGATTTAAGTGGTGTTGTTGGAGCTTATGATAATCATTTTGGTGGAGGAGGAGACGTTTATCCAGAGATATGGATTGGAAGGATTAATCCAGAAAAATTGAATAATATTGGATCGCATCTCCAAGCATACAAGGATTATTTTAATCGTAATCACGCTTATAGAGATAGTTCCTTATATAGACCTCATAGTGCTTTAGTTTATGTGGATTATGATTGGACGGACTCTAATGCTGTTTGGCATGATGGTGTGAAGAAATCTTATTCTAATACAACTCTTATCGGTGTGAATGCAACAACAAATGATATTGATTATGAAAGTAGGATCCAATCTACAAGATATGAACTTATTCATGCAATGATTCATTCCACTTCTACGCAACATCAATTCTATTCGGGTGGTTCTTCAGCGGGAATAACAACTAATACAGAGATAAATGCACTAACCACAAACCCGTTGTTTTATAATTTATATTGTTGCTCAGCATGTGATTTTAGGGTGATCAATAATATTGGAACTCAATATTTATTTTCTTCCAATTCTCTTTGTGTAATTGGATCAACTAAATCGGGTGGAATGCTAATGATTTCCTATTTTTATACCCCATTGGGTAAAGGTTACAGTATTGGGGAATCTTTTAGACAATGGTGGTCGAACCCATTGCATGGACCAGATGATTCCTATTCTCAAGGACTTTGCATTCTTGGTGATCCTTTACTAACAATATAATAAAATTTTCACTAATTCCTTTATTTTCAAAACAATTACTATGAATTGCTTATTAATTTTTTATGAATTCCTAAATTTTGAATCAAACTAAACATATACAATCTGATATATAGGTAAAAATAAAAAAAGAATTTGATTTGTAATACTCCTATTTTCTTAGTACTTTTTTGTCGATTTTTCCAACCGCGGTGAGTGGGATTTCTTTCGTGAATTCTATGATTTTTGGAACTTCATATGGGGCACAATTTTCACTGGCATATTTTTGGATTTCTTCTTTTAATGCCCCTTCAGATTCATATTCATAGTTAGGATCTAATTGGATGTAGGCTTTCACGATTTCCGAGCCGGGTCTATCCGGATTAGGAACACCTATTAACGCGATCAAGTCGATAGCGGGATGCTTGGACATTACATCTTCGACCTTACTGGAAAATACTTTATATCCACTCACAATAATCATATCTTTAGTACGATCGACAATTCTTAAATACCCCATGTCATCCATAATTGCAACATCACCGGTATGCATAAACCCATCTTTATCAATCGCTTTCTCAGTCTCTTGTGGCTTGTTATAATATCCTTGCATGACCATTGGTCCGCGGACTAAGATCTCGCCTGCCTCCCCAACTGGAACTTCCTTATTTGTCTCGGGATCTACTAGTTTGAGATCAACATTTAAAATGGGAAGCCCAATATGTCCCAGCTTTTTCTCCCCCTTGCTCGGATTCATTACAGTGAGAGGAGAGCATTCAGTCATCCCATAAACTTCCAGTAATTTACCTTCTCCAACAATCTTCTCTAATTCTACCTGTGATTCTTTTGGAAATGGTGAGGCTGCAGAAATACATACATCTAAACTTGAATGATCGAGTTCGGCAAACTTCGGTTCTTTTAAAAGAATCTGAAACAACGAAGGGACGTTTACAAGGGCTGTGGGTGTGTATTCTTCTAATTCATCGCAAATATGTTTTGTATCGCGCGGATTTGGGATAAGACACTGCCCCCATCCTAAATATAGACAATTTTCACAGAAAAATAACCCTGCGATATGAAAAAAGGGAAATCCTGATAGTGCATAATAATTCCCTCGTTCCCAATCTAGCCAACTCTGTACAATCAAGAGGTCCGAAACAGCATTACGATGTGTAAGCATTGCACCTTTCGGGGGTCCTGTGGTTCCACCCGTATATTGGATATATGCTAAATCATCTGGAGTTACCTTTATATCTGGTCTCTTAGTAGGATACTTATCTAAAACATCTTTGTGAAATTCGATAACATTTTTTCCCGGAAGGGTAATTAATTTCCCCTTGGGAATCTTTCCAATAAGTTTTCCTAAGACTTGTTTAATTTTGGGTAAAAAACCGCCAACGCTTGCGGCAATTACTAATTTGAGCTGCGGAATTTTATCCGCTATCTTGGTGATATGAGCTTCGAAAATTGCGTCTAATGTTACTAAAGCTACTTTCTTTCCTTTTGCTCCCAAATCATTCAATTGATATTCAATTTGCATGGCGGACATTAGTGGAGAAACTCCAGATACTATGCAACCCGCTTTATGAGCGCCAACTAAAGCGATTACATATTCTGGGATGTTTGGGAGATTAATTCCTACGACATCTCCTTTCTCAAATCCATTATCGATGAGCATATTGGAAAATTGATTGGAATACGCATCTAATTCTCCAAAAGTTATCTCTACTCCGAGAAAAGCTAATGCGATTTTTTCACTATCTTGTTCGAATGATTGGCGTAAAGAATCAGGAAAGGATTTTTCCCATACACTCGGGTCTAAATCTTTCAAACCTTCATCCCAATTCTTTTTCCAGAATTTATTAGCATATTTTGATGCTTGTTCTTGTGTCATTTTTTTCACGCTTATTTTTTTATATTTTTGTATAAATTCGATTTTCTTTCGTTGACTTAAATATTTGTCTTTTAGATTAATAAATCCTTCTTCAAAATATGTTAAGTTTTAAAAATTAAAATGCCGTAATTCAGATTTAAATCATAAAAAAACGCAAAAAAATGAGATAAAAACCGAAATTTTTCATAAAATATGCATATTAGAAATCAAACGATAGCTAATTATATATAAAAATTGTTCTGTTTATATTGCTATTTCATACTTAGCTAAATAGGACTTATATAAACATACTTGAAATATTTCTATTACAAAAGAAAATAACTTAATCTCTTATCATATCGATATAGATAGTATTACAAAATCATATGAAGAGGTATTATTCAACATTCCAATTAAAAATTAAAATAAAAAATAGTATATAAAAAAAAGGTATGGTAAAATTATTCATTTCTGACCAATTTTTTTCCGTTTGTTAAATATTTTGTAAATCTAATTCTCGAAGGACAGACATAGGAGCATAAACCGCATTCGATGCAATCCTCTACATGTAATTTTTTTAATCGATCAACATCCTTCTTTTTTTCTGCCTCCATTATCAGCTGTGGATAAATATAGACAGGACAAACGGTATTGCAATATCCACATCTAATACATGCAAGTGGTTTTTTATATGGGTCAGGTTCATCTTGGGTAAATACTGTTACTGCGGAGGTTGCTTTGAGAATTGGATATGAAGGATTGGGGATCGTCGGTCCCATTAATATTGAGCCTAATATGATTCGCTCATATTGAGAAGGTGAATCTCCGACAAATTTCAGTATATGCTCAACTGGAGTGCCCATACGAACCCATAAATTCTTCCCTCCTTTCTCTTTTGAATAATATGTAAGTCCTCGAGATACCAGAGGTTCTCCTTTCTCTATCGCTTCCTCAACTGCATAAGCCGTTGCTATATTATGCACTAATACCCCAATATCAGGTGGAAATTTACCCGAAGGAACCTCTTTATCTAAAACCTCTTTTACGAGCAATTTTTCACTTCCAATCGAATAATTGGGACGCATTCGTTTTAATTCTATTTCATGTTCTTTCAACAGAGCTTCAAATTCTGGGGTCTCCCCCTCTTGAGTCCTTGTTGCAACGGTAATTGCTTTTACGTCGAGAATTTTAGCCATTATTTTTATCCCGTTTATTATCTCTTGTGGTTTTTCCATCATCAAGCGACAATCACATGCAATATTAGGGTCACTTTCTTTAGCATTGATAATAAGGTGAGAGATCTTGTGAGACGTGTTGAGTTTTACGTGAGTCGGAAATGAGGCACCACCTAATCCTACGATACCTGTTTCACGAACTCTTTCTAAAAGGGTGTTTTTTGATTCTTTCTCGGGATCTAGAGGCTTAAAAAATGGTTCGGAGTTATTATCTGTGGTTGCAATTTTTACCGCTTTCTCAATATTTCCAGAGATGGGATTGAGCATTTCTATTTCTTCTTTTATTTTTCCGTTAACGGGAGAATGTATAGGAGCGACCATCAGTCCGGCGTCAGGATTATCTCCAATTTTTTGACCATAGCGCACAGAATCTCCTACATTAACGACCAAATCCGTTCCAGGTCCAATATGTTGCTTTAGAAAGACAATCATCTCCTCGGCGGGTGGTACAATGGAAAAAGGATCCTCTAATGCATTCATCTTGATATCGATATCAACATTAAATCTCCCCTTTTCTATGAACTTATACTCATTTTTCTTATTAAAGAGCACATTACACACCTCCCTCTGATTCTTTATGGCCAAATGGAGTTCTCAATATTGGTTTATCTAGCAATGGTGTGGCTAAATTCAAGATGACTAAAGCAAAAATAGATCCCCCAAGAACATTAAAGAGTTGGAAAATGAATGTCAGCACGGCAACAGAAATTCCAAATATGTATTGTGAAATTTCTGGCATCGGAGTTGATTGAGGTTCAGTAGCCATAAAGAATATCATAAAGATGAAACTTCCCGTAAAAACGTGAAACGCAATTCTTCCAAATGGGTCGGGACCTACGATTAAACCGATTCCAAGTGATAATAATGTCATTGAAATTAGCCCTGAGACAATTATACGCCATTTAAATCTAAGCCAATACGCAGCGATCGAACCCACTATGAGAACGGTAATACTACTAGCTCCTCCGATCCAACCATGCGTTTGCCAGAGAATCAGCCCCCATGGTGCCGAAAGTTCTATATTTAAGAATGGTATAACCTTACCATCAAAAATCCACATAGAATCATTAAATCCTTCTGCCGTCAAAAGATTTAACTCCAAATGATGAGTATGGAATAGTAATCCGATATCGAGAGAATCTTCCAGAAAAATCATCGCAGATAACAAGACCAGAATAAAAGTTTTTGAAGCTGCTGCGGGATTGAGGTATTTTCTTTTGAAAAATCTACCTTGCCCATATTTAAAAACCAGAATCATTATAAACGCGACTATTGCGGTGATATAATAAGGTGCTGCTATAGGCATAGCTAATCCTACAATTAGACCCGCTACCATAGGCGACGCAAGTGTTTCATAGGTATAATCTATCCCCTTTATTTTTTGATATGAATGGATTACACCATGTACTATAAGGACGGTTCCTAATGCGATTAGTATATGATTCAATGCACCCTTTCCCACATAACAATTACTGAAAAAAATGCTATAATAGCCATCATCAAAAACGTCTTAAGCATGAGCTCATTCTTTTCCAAACCAATATACAGATGCGGTGGACTCACCACTTTATACATTTGTTTATCTTGTTTTTTCGTGTTTTTAATTTTAATCGCCAAAATTAGATAATTTGATTTTTTATATATCTAACAATATTTCTGAATCATTTTTTTAATAGTTTGTTATTATGAGCTATTATTATTTTAAAACGAATTCATATCTTAAAAACAAAGGTCATTGAAATTCTATTTTCAGCCTTTAGTAATTCAATTTTTCAATTATCAAAATTTGAATATAAAGCATAATAAAGCTTTTTTGTCGGGATCATAATCTCATCACTCAAATTTCTCGATCATGATTTTACTTTTAGTCACCTCTCTCTCTCCCTAAATACCATGATTACTTTTAACAGAAATGAGGTTCCTTCAAATATAAAGGGGAATTCTCTGATACATCTCCAAAAGAGGATTATCAAAAATTGTCGGTCTTGTGGGTTTTTATTTTCGGATTTAATTAAGTAGTATAATGCAGTTTGATTCAGGATTTCGAGTATATAAAAAAAATATTACACAACCTGTTATTTCAAGCGGAGATACCACCTTAGACGATTTGTTAAAAGGTGGCTATCGAAAAGATCTCGTCCATCTTCTATACGGCGATCAAAAGAAAACCACGAATATATTGCTTACCACCTCTGTAATTGTCCAGAAAGCGTTTTCTAATGGAGGCTTAGGGGATGGAATTCGTGTGGCGTTTATCGATGGCAATAATCGGTTTAATCCATATACTGTAAGCAAATTCGCAGCGTCAAAAAAACTTTCACCGCGAAAAGTTCTAGAAAACATTATTATCGCCCGCGCATTTACATGGGATCAGATGATAGAGCTTTTAGAAAACCGCCTCAAACAGTTGGAAGACGTAAAAGTAGTCTTAATTTCAGGCATTACCAATCTCTTTGCCACCTATGAAAAACATACTTTTGAGGATTTGCTCAGAGCAATAAGCGGTATTAAAGCGATTCTCTCGAAGAATAACCCTTTGATGGTGATCACGGCACAGCTTCACGAATCCTCCCAATTTCGACCGAAAGGCGGAAAAATCCTCTCTCATTTTGGAAATGTGCTTGTAATGATTAAAGAAGACGAGCGATTTACAGAATACACTCTGGTTCAGCATCCCTTTCTCTCTGAAAATCAATTAAAAAAGTGGAAGCCTCATAAACCTAAAAGGCATTTGGGGAATCAATCCAAAAATAGTACTCTGGATATGTGGATGAAAGAAGAGAAATAAGGAGAAAGAGCAATTATTCTAAAGAATTTTACTTAGGTACCATCTTATTATGCTCGTCGAAATAAGTCCGCCGCACATTGCTGGAGTTGATGAATATCTGTGTTATCAAATGCATTTGTAATTAATTTTTCTTGAAATTCATTTTTAATAATGTCAAGATATAATTGGATTTTTGATCTCATATCTTCAGAGATATCATGAGCGGCATATATAATTGATAAGGTCTCATCTTTTTCATAAGAGATCTCAATATCTCCATGCTCAATGAAAAAGGTTGAATTATTTGCGAACATGTTTAAGAAGGCAGCCATAGTAGAAAAATATTCAGAAATAACTGCTTTAGAAATTTTATTCCCATCTTGGAGGAAGTCCATGACGAATAAGGGCGTTCCCCCCTTAACCACTGTTAAATATAATATATTTTGTATACTTTTCAATTCCATATGAAAAAAGCCCCGTGACTGATTAAGGATTATTTTTGATTTATGATATATAAATCAAAATTCCTAAGTTATAGTAAAATAGTCTGATATTTAAAGGTATTTTCTTCTTGATTTTTCACGCGAAAAAAGTGAAAAAATTAGAGATATTTTGATTCTTTGTTGGAGATTTTTTTCGAAAGTATTTTTGTCCCTCTTAATTTTATCTTTTTTCCTAGGAAAAAAAGGAAAAAACATTCACAGCTTTAGCATCTGGAAATTTTAAAGAATTTTATTTTCAGATTTATATTATTATTTTTGATTCTATGATATTAGGTATTTGAATCAACCATTGGAATGGTTCATGGTGGGAATATCCCCTCGGGATTTAGCAATTTCCTTTATAATCAAATGACAGTCTCACTAGTAGGACCATATATCGTCCTAGGGTTAAATAGTTTTTTTGTAATCTTGGGGGCACTAATGATGACAAATGACTGGAATAAATTGCCAAGTTTGAAAGAATTTGATTGGTTAAGCAAGATGGAACGCCTTCTGATTGTACATTTAGAGACTTCCTTAATGTTGTTTGAATTTAATTTTCGAATTAATGGACAGACGGAATCAGAGCAAAAAGTGGATGGAGATTTGGCAGGAAGCGCCATAAGTGGTATTAATATGTTGCTAAAGGAAATCTTCTCATCTAAAGGACATATTAAGCAAATCGATCATGAAAATAAAAAGATCTACTTTACCCATGGAGAGGAAACAGCAAGCATTTTCATAACGAACGGGGGGCTCTGAAGAATATAAATATCGTTTAGAGCTTTTCGAATTAAAATGTGAAAAAAAATATGGTGTTGAGAATCTCAAGCAGTTTGATGGGGATTTATCCTGTTTGAAGATATAGAGTCTTTAATTGTAAAACACTTTCTTTAGAACCTTTTATTCCTTATTCGACTTTTTTTTATACATGGATTCATCTTTTTTCTCTAAGGTTAATGGATCTCCACCATATTTTACTTTTTTAGCTTGATAATAAAGTTTCATTTTCTCCTCAACCATGTCATTCCATTTAACAATCCCTAGCTTTTTCATCATCACCGAATTATACACTTTAGAATTATGAGGGAGAAAAATCTCGAAATTTACGATCGGTTGGAGTCTTTCGCATGGGAATTCCTTACATTCATAACAAAAATTAATCCCTTTTTCAGTGACGCATTCATAGGTTTTGCATACCGGAAAATCTTTAATTTGTCCTTTTTCTTCACGGCATCCTCTACATCCATACGCTTTCACTCCCGGACATGTTTTGCAATAGATTCCGCATGGGGCGTGGTCTTTATAATATACGCTCATATAACAATACCTTCCAGACATTCCTCTATATATTATGTAACGGATTGTTAAAAAATCTTCTTATAGAAATGGTAATTATGAAAGATTGGGATTTAAAACCTAATTAAAGCATTTGATGAAAATATAATCTCTTTTTCTTTAAAATGGAAGAACCGACAAAAAATTACTAAATTTCCAATCTATAGGTCTTTAAATGGATTCATGTTTTTATTATAGTGAAATAGAACACGAATGGAATAAGGAGGAAAATATGGGACGCACGGTACCATCTTTCAGACCCGCACTTGAAGAGGAGATAGAAAGCTGGAAAGATTTTAAGCGAGCACTACGCCCAGACGATCAAAAAATTTTTGATAAGTTGATGAATTTTGCCCGAATTCATGCAGATGCGGGAAGCCTAGCTGCTCGTCCGATGCTTTCCGAAATCTTATTCATGTCCTACAGTATTGAGCAAGAAAAGAAAATTGAGACTCTTGAAAAAAGAATAAAAGCGTTAGAAAACAAAATTCGCGAGAAATAATTTTGACACTGCGGTACGAGTTTGGTGGATGGCTATTGGATGTTTCCACTACCAGCAATGGGATGTATCTCTGGGTAAAACGAACAGATACTCGAAAGGTTTTAAAACTATTTCAAGAATTTCATCCAGAATTTTTTGCGGTTCCGCGTGAGAAGATTGACCATGATTTTGAGCGCTTAAGAACCATCTTAGAAGGGCATCCCAATATAAAAGACGTACGAATCTGTGAGAAATATGTGAAACTTGAAGATCATGCCAAATCAAAAGTATTTGGGATTTCTGTGGAAAAACCTTCCGTATTCAAGCAAACCATCGAAGATATTGAAAAACTTGATCTTTTCATTCTCTACAATACAGACCTTCCCATTGCGCAAATGTATTTCTACGTAAACGATTTGTTTCCCATGTCTTTTTGCCATTTTACCGTCGAAATCGACCCGCGTAAACGACGAAGAAGACTTATCTCTCTTGAATTAAGGGATGATAATGAAACTCTGTTTTATGATTTACCACCGCTTACAGCTATTTGGCTAGATGTAAAAGTCCAACAGCAAGGGTTGAAATCTTACTTCAATGAACCACTCTCCTACGTAGAAATCAGCATTATTGAAAATGATCGTAATTGGAACGTCCCGAGAGCGGATGGGGCGATCAAAAAGAAAAAGATCATCATAGATAAAGCCGATGAGGTAGAGAATCTCAAAGCGATAAGTAAAGTTATCGAAAAGGTGGATCCCGATATCATTCTTACCAAAGGAGGGGATGAATTTCTCTTTCCTTATCTCATTGCGAGAGCTTCCGTGAATCATGTGGGAAAAGAACTTTATTTTGGTCGAATAAAAACGCCTCTCCGTTATTGTCTATTTGATCTCTCAGGTGGACCTGACCACTACTTCACCTATGGAATCATTCGCCGTCGCTCAAAATCACAAGTATACTTCACGGGAAGGTTCCATCTTGATACTACTACGTATGGTAGCTTGCATTTTACGGAGGGAAATATCCCCGGAGTAATTGAAGTCGCAAGAGTTTCTCGGGTACCTCTTCAACGATTATGTCGAATTACAATTGGTGGTGCTCTCCAATCCATTCAATATTATTATGCCTATCAACTAGATCATCTCATCCCCCCCTTTAAGAAGAGCCCTGAAGATTTTTCCTCTGCAATGGATCTGATACGGAGCGATCGCGGTGGGCACATTTTTGAACCGATCATCGGTGTGTTTGACCATGTTGCTGAGCTTGATTTCTCTTCGATGTATCCCTCGTTAATGGCAAATTATAATATTTCTTCCGAAACAATTAACTGTAAATGCTGCGCAGAAGATGGGACGGGTATAAAAGTTCCCGGATTAGACTTTCATATTTGTTCAAAGCGAGAGGGAATAATCGCAAAGTCTATAAGCTTACCACTAAATAAACGACTAAAATGCAAAGAATTTGTGAGGGAAACCGGGGATCTTCGATATAAATTCACCGATATAGCACTTAAATGGGTATTGGTAGTTAGTTTCGGTTATTTAGGGTTTAAAAATGCGAGATTTGGAAAGATTGAAGCTCATCAAACGGTTTGTGCGTTTGCCCGCGATTTTTTAATGAGATCCTCTGAAATCGCAAAAAAATATGGGTGCAAAATCATTCATGGGATTGTTGATTCGTTATGGCTCCAAGATACTAAAGGTAGAAGTAAAGAGGAATTTGCCCGAATCACAAGGAAAATTGCCAAACAAATCACCCAAGAAACAAATATTCCAATGAGTTGGGATGGGATGTTTAATATTATTGCATTTCTTCCTTCACAAGCGGAGCCTGATGTACCAACCCTTAATCACTATTGGGGGATCAAGACAGATGGTTCTACAAAGGTAAGAGGGATCGAAATACGA
Source organism: Promethearchaeota archaeon (assembly GCA_014730295.1). The sequence goes on from WJIN01000314.1 coordinate 13,046, forward strand.
CGACGAGATAGCCCAATTGTTATTAAACAAGCCCAACAAGATTTTATCAATGTATTTAAAGATGCGAAGTCCCTAGAGCAATTTAAAAGGAAAATACCTGAGGCTAAACGAGTTTTCACAGAATACGTTAAAAAAATTAAAGAAGGTTCACTTACCAGAGAAGAACTCACGATAAGACAGCGAATTTCACGTAAGCCATCACAATATAAGGTCAATTCGTATCAAGCCGTCGCAGCAAGACAGGCTGAACGCGCGGGTCTCATTATGACTCCGGGAAAAAATGTTCGGTATATCATATTAAATGCAGATGCTGACCCAAATTTTCCGAATAAGAAAGTCATCCTTGCTGAATTATACGATAAAAGCATTCATTTCTATGATAAAGAAAAATATTTAGAGCTACTCAAGAGAGCATTTGAAAATATTTTCCCCTTTGAATTTGACGACCTTGACGATTTGTTAGACCAAATTTCTACTGAGAATACGGTACAAACGAATCTAATGTATTTTGCGAAAGAATAACTTTTTCAAATGTTCTTATTTTTCCTGGTTATTTTTTCGTCGTTGCATACTATCGAGAGAATTTATATTTATTCGTTTAAACTCGTAAAAAGAGATCTTTATTAAGTTAATTATCAACATAATAGTTTCAACATATCAATAAATTAACACCCTCTATCAATTTTTATTTTAGAAATGAAATATTTAAAATATGTCGAAAGCAGAGGTTTCATATCTCGATTGGGAACTTTCTTTCAAAAAACGTGAATCATCGGATAAGGTTCGAGAAAAGAAAGATGATCTTACTTCTTTGGGCATCTCTAAGGAAAAGTTTCGAGATTATATTCGAGAATGGGAAGATAAGAATTTAAAATAAGTCTTTTTATTAATCGCTCTAATTACTTTCTTGGTAGATATACTTTGAATATACTACCTTTATTACGACCTTTTGATTCGACTGTGATTTCTCCATTATGCATTTCAACAATTTTTTTTGAAATATATAATCCAAGTCCGGATCCAGAAATATCCAGATATTCCAATCCCTCACCATATCGTTCTATTTTACCAAATTGCGTAAAAAGCTTATCGATCTCGTCATCTGTAAATCCTATACCTTCATCTGCCACAAATATCTGGATATAATGTTTTGATTTATTAACAGATACACGAATGAGACCTCCAGGAGGGGTATTTTTAATGGCATTTGATAATAAATTCATAATAACTTGCTCTATTCTAATTTTATCAACTTCGAGTTCTAATTCATTTGGCAGATCCAGCTGTATTTCTAAATCCCTCTCTCTTCGAAGATATTCCATTTCTGCAGAAACATCTTTTATAAGGGAGCAGATATTACATTTTTGTTTTGCTAAATGTATTTTTTGATAGTTTATTCTACTTATATCTAACAAATTTTCAATCAATTTTTCTAAGCGAGATTCATTTGAATCAATCATATTAAGAAAATGGATTGGTTCCTCTCCCAGTCGATTTTTATAGGTTTCTAATAAATATTCTGTTGCACCGCTAATTGCCATTATCGGAGTTTTAAGCTCATGTGAAACTCGGGAAATAAGATCTCGCCTCATATCATCGATTTCTTTTAGGCGTTTTACTTCTTCTTTTATCATCTGTTCTGCCTTTTTTCTCTGTGAAATATCCCTGATGAATATAGCTACTTGATCGTTTCCATAATAAAGTAGACGGGCTTCATAATACCTATCAATATTATTGATCGGCAGGCTATAATCTAGAATTTGTTGTTCTTTTGTTTCAGTTGTTCGTCTAATGGCAATCTCCGCCTTCTTCCCCAAGGCAACGGGGAGTAAATCAGTTAATTTTTTACCAAGGAATTCCTCTGGTGGTAGGTATAGTTTTTCCGGTTTTCCTTTATATTCTAAGACTTTTGTGCTCGAATCGACCAAGAAAAATAAGTCTGGAATTGCTTCAAAAATATTTCTGAATTTTTCTTCAGATTCTTTTAATTGTTGTTCTGCTTTTTTACGTTCAGTAATATCAATTACTGAAGTTAAATCGGCCTCCTCTCCTTTATAAGGAATGGTCTTAGAAAATATTTCCACCCAAATGATCTCTCCGCTTTTTTGAATTAATCGAAATTCAAAATTCTTAATCATATCAATATTGCCGACATATTTTTGATAAATTTTCTTTTTTAATTCTGCCCGATCTTGCGGATGTATTATTTTAAAAAATTCTTCGGCTTCCCAACTCTCAATTTCATCCTTTGTATATCCTGTAATGCGTAAAAATCTGTTATTAAAATATTTGATTTGAAAATCTTGAAGGATCAAAATCCCCATAAAATGTTGTTCGGCTATCGTTCGGAATTTTTCTTCAGATTCTTTTAATTGTTCTTCCGCTTTTTTACGTTCTGTAATATCAATCAAACTAATGAGATTCGCGGGCCTTCCTCGATACGTAAAAGTCTTAGAAAATACTTCACGCCAAGCAATATCACCTTCTTTAGTCACGATACGAAATTGATATCTATTAAGTACATCTGTATCTCCTTTTTGCTTTTTTGAAGCTTGAGTAATCACAAATTCCCTATCTTCTGGATGAATATGCTTTAGGAATTCTCTATATGTCCAATCTTTCATTTCTGCTTTTGAATATCCTAATCCCGCTCCTAAATGCTCATTCTGATATTTAATTTCATCATCCTGAAGAATAACGATTGTCATAAGGTCTTGCTTCCCTAAAATCTCAAACTTTTCCTCAGATTCTTTTAATTCTCTCTCAGTTTTTTTATGCTTTGTTATATCCACTATCTGAGCAACTGTTTTTACTCCTCCCTTAAGATTGTGTGTAATTGTAGAATTAATTCTTAATCGCCTTATGGAGCCTTCACTTCTTCTCACATCAAATTCATATATTTTTTCGACTTCCTCGCCTCTTTGACGTCTAATATATCTATCCACTACCTTCTCTTTACTGCTTTCAGTCAAGAATTTTCTAAAATCCTGTCCAATTATTTCTTTTACAGGATATCCTAAAATTTCACCTAACTTCTTATTTACGTAAATGAAACGATAATTATCATCAATAATAAATACTCCCTCATGAGAATTTTCTATTATAGTTTTAAACCTTATTTCATTTTCTTCTAATCTCTCTTCTGTAATCTTTTGGCTGGTTATGTCTTCAAGATATAAAATATACTGACGGGTTATGCCATCTTCCACAATGGGTATAATATTTATGTTAACATATTTGTTACCGTATTGATTTATATCTAATCCACTTATTTTTCGAAATTCCCGAAGCCCGATTTCCATTATAAAATCAGTCTTCTTTCCTTCCTTTAGATTTTCGAGTGGAGAGGACGGAATTTTGATATGTTCAAAAAGATTTAATTTTTTTATCTCTGAAGGTGAGGAAAGATTCCATACTTCCATAAAAGGGGTATTTGCGTGAATAAATTTACCTTTTTTATCAAATATAGCGATTCCTAGAGGGTTTTTTTCATATAAATATTTAATAAGTTTGTTATTATCTAAGGTGTCAATGAAGTCGCTATCAATTAATTTCATTATTTAGCACAGAATATAAAATATATAATCGTCTATACTTTCACAAAAAAAAATGATTGTTAGTTAAAATTTTTTATTTAACCAATAGAAAATTTGTTTTTTATCTCTTTCTATAATTATCTCCCTAATTTTGATTATAAAGGATAAAAATTTATCTCTATACTATAGCTGAAGTAGAATATGCCGTGTGTTCTCCACATTATTAGGTGGTTCTCTACTTAATTCCCCTCATCTTCCATAAATAATGGAACAAGTTCTCCCTTTTGGTCATCCCATAGTCCAAGGTCGGTCACCTTAGGTCCTGGTACTGAAGGAAGTGAAAATACTACAAAATGTAAGAGCGGATTCGAAGAATCTAAGCCGAGGATATCCAATGCCTTTCTATATTGCGTAATCGAATTTGAGATATTTTTAATCGGGGCATCCGACATCAATCCCCCGATCGGTAGTGGAATATGAGCTAATTTATTTCCATTTTTGTAGGCTGTAATTCCCCCTTTAGATTTAATAATAGATTTAGCTGCTAATAGCATATCATTCGGATTAGAACCGATTATTGTAAAATTATGGGAATCGTGAGCAACTGTACTGGCGATTGCACCATTTTCAACGGAAAATCCTTTAATAAGCCCCTTAACCGCTTTATCGGATTTACCGTATCGATTTATTACACAAATCATCGTATACCCAGAGGTATCTAGTGCTCCGTTTGCTATTGGAATATCCTCTTGAGAAAGCATTGGTAGAGGCAATGTGGATTTTTCAGGTACTTCCAAAATTCTGGTACGTATCGTTTGTTTATCGGTTTTAGGACTGTGGATAAGAAATGTATTCTCAGTTATTTGCGGAACATCAATAGTTTTTAATGCTTCAAGTGGTATCTTAGCTTTTGGAATGGAAGATATGCATTTACCTTCTTTTGCAACAATATTCCCCTCATTTATAACAATATCAACATCAAATTTTTTCAAGCGTCCGTTTAAAAGTATGACATCAGCCACCATACCTGGAGCAATAGCACCCAAAAGTGACATATCTTTAACACCTTCTCGAGCAAGTCTTTGAGCGTTATTTAAAGTGGCGAATCTAATAGCATCAATTGGATCTAATCCATATCCCACTAACTCTTTAATTACACCGATCATTGCACCATCTTCCATCAATTCATCAAGCCATACGTCATCACTGGTAATCCCGATGGCATCTTTATATCTAAGCTTTTTTACAGATTCCACTAATAACCCACCTAAATCTGAGAGTGGAGTTTTCAGTAGAATTCTCATTCCATAATCTAATTTAATCCTTAGTTCGGGTCCGATGTTCTCATGATCGCTAGTATCTCCCAAGGCAGTTAAGTAAGCATTTAATGTTGAATGGTCGAGCTGGCGCATCTTCTTAATTAATATTTTAGTCGGTACACTGTTGAAATGTGTCCCTTTTGTTATTTTCGAGCCAATTAAACCTAAATAAACTCCAATCTTTTCTTTGAAACTCAGCATCTCAAAAGCCTGTGATAAATCCAGAAGTGGAAAATGAGCGTCTCTCGGGATATTATTTTTCCAACCTGTTTTAATAATATCAGTCAAGATTGGATCACCTGAGACAATATCATCGATGCTCATCAATTCTCCAAGTTTGGAAGCACCCAATTCTATCATTTTTGTGACTTGATCTGCACGAATATCCGCTCCAGATGATTCTGCATCCCTTTTTGATGGAACACAGGTAGGAGCGTCAAAAAAGATTCTTACAGGGAGATCTTGCGAATTATTTTTCATTAAATTAAAACCTTCGATCCCCATAACATTTACGATTTCATGAGGATCCGCAAATATCGTCCCCGTCCCTTGTGCAGCAATAATTTCTGAATATGAATTAGGCAGGATCATAGAACTTTCTATATGTACATGAGGATCGATAAATGACGGAATAGCGATTTTTCCCTCCCCATTAATATTTTCATTGGCTTTAAGACTTTCATCAAACAATCCTACAATAAAACCTTTGTGAATCCCGATGTCTCCCTCTAAAATTTCTCCTGTAATTACATTAAGAATTTCAATTTTTCGGATCGCTATATCTAAAGGTAATTCTCCCCGAGCCGCCTTAAGAAGCTCATCAAAATTGGAAATACGCCTATCTAAAAGACTCATTTTATATCGATTTAAAAGTGTAATTGTTGGTATAAAACTCTATTTGCATTCTAGTACAAATAGCTAATTAAATCTTAATGCTTAAATCTAAAACAAGTTAACTAAAAATTGGAGGTAGAAAATCAAAAGTGTAATTATCAAGATGATTATAAAAAACAGAGTTAAGTAAAATCTCCATTTTATTGATATTCCCTCTTTCTTTTCTTGATAATAGACATAAGGCAAAAAAATCGCACCTAAAATAGTCAATGATAGGAATAATGCGAGTAAATAAAATTCCATACCGATATAATTGAAGATGATTCCTAAAGTGCCCGCCCATATCGATGATAAATAGATGATTCTATATTTTAATAGAAGATTTGGTTCAAGATTTTTGCTTATCTGCGCGATAACAAAATAAATGAGAAATATTACTATACCAAATCCCAGTAATGAGGAACTAACCAGATTTAATCCTAAATAAAAAAATGTCAAGATAAAAATCAAACCTCCTATACAAACACTAATTAGTTTCCAAAGAATCACCCAATTCTGTTTAATAAATACTTTTACTTTTTCTAATAATAATTCGATATGAAGTTTTAATGAATGTATAAATTGGGCTATTCTATCTATAAATTTATTAAAAAAATCTTTTAAAATCTCCAATAAGAACACAAAGGGAAATACTAATATAGAAATGATGAATAGTGAAAGACTGATTGCGAGTGAATAATATGTTAGCTGATAGGTTATCTGAAATAACAATGTGCTACTTAATAAAAATAGGACAGTCCAAGAAAGAAATCCCATTTTGGAGCTTCTTTGAAACAGATCTAAAATAATTATATAAAAAGCGAAAAGTACCAAAAAAGAGAGATTTAAACTAAGAAATATGGTTACCAAGCTATATAGTGGCCTAATATAGACTTCCAAGAGAATGAAGAGATCCAAACATAGAAGATGGACAAAGATTAAAGAACTATAGTGGCTAAGTTTTTTCTGGAAATTTTCTCCTATAAAATACGAGATATTATTAAAAAATCGTAGAATGCCTAAAAATATGATAAGGGAGAGAAGGAGGAGATTGTAATTCAAAACTAAGTCTGATGAAAAGAAATAGAGTGGAAAGGTGATAAGATCTAAATATAGAATTCCAAATAATATCCTCTTGATATTTAATTCATTTTTTCTAATAAAACCTAAAAATTTAGAAAGGAAAAGAAAAACAAATAATTCCAAATCAATTAAAAGAATGACAAATGGGATGCTAATAACTGACAAATTATACAAGAATAGAAAAAAGAGATTAAAGAGGAAAATATTTGAATCAACCATAATAATTATCCAAGCTATTAGTCTTAGATGCTTCCTAAGATGCCCTAAAAATTGAAAAAAAAACTCATCAATATATGTAAAAGCGAATAGAATTAAACTTAGAATGAGAAGCTGAGAGAGAAAGTCTAATAGAAATAAGATCTCTTGTATTAAGTATAATATTGAGAGGTACCACGATATTGCTAATACTATATTTATCTTTTCATATATTTTGACAAATCCTTTTGAATTGAAACCACTTTCAGAATCCATTTTAGATTTCCAGATTTTTTGTCGATAGTCATAAAAGAGATAATTGGCTAAGAGCAACATACTTATAAAGAAGATAATGGTTAACTTTAGAAGGATGAGAGAGAGATATACATATTTTAACAGCACAATTGAACCAAGCACGGAGAGACTAATAACTGATGGTGCTAATAGAGCTCTAGACACATTTTCATCTAATTCATTGAATACCGTTATATCTAAAATCAAACTGGAGATTAAAATTAGATTTACGACTAATAATGATTCTTGTATTCCTAAGAAATTTGAGATGAAGAAATAAGAAACAACTAAAATTTGTATATATATAGCATAAGAGAGATAATTCAAAACCTTTTTTATAGGAGTTGAGAATTTTTCCCTCAAAGCAAAAATATTCGTATTATTTATCGAAATATAAAGAAGGAATAATTCTAATAACAAAACTATATTGATTAAGAAGAGACTTACGAGATTATAGATAGTAAATATAATCATCAAATTGATGGGCAAAAATATAATAACACCGGTTAGAAAGAGATCTTTTGCAATTTTGTATGTAGATTTTATTTTATAAGCTATAATCGAACTCAAAACAAAGCCAGTAATGGAGAAATATAATAAAATGATGAGTATATAATACATAATGTTTGTCTGTAATTTTACTAATAGAAATACAGTAAAATCACTTATAGATAATGAAATAAGCGAACATACTGAGATTAAACTCAATATACTAAAAAATAATTCAAAAAGATTTATAATTCGGCTTTTTCCAAAACCTAAAATAGTTTCAGCTACTTTAAGCGTTATAAGATTCAATATAGCGAAAGAAGTAACAAAGATTCCAATTGCTAATGGTAAAAATAATACCGAAAAATCAACTAATAAGAATAAAATTAGAGATGGGGTTAAATAACTTAATAGAGATAATAAGCAAAATCCAAATCGTAACTTTAATCTTAGCTCTAATAATTTGATGCTATAAAAGTCAATTAGAAGTTCAAATAAAAATAAAATGACGATGAGGTGGGAAAGATAGATAATATTGTAGAGCAATTCTATATTTAAAAGTAATACTCCCAGAAAAAAAGACAATGAAATAATTAGGGTACTATAGAATATTAAGCCAAAACAAGTAGTGTATCTTTCTGCAGATTTAACACCTATTACATCACTATTTATTCTGAAGTAATAGATAACTAAAATATTCATAATTGAAACGAAGAGAACAAACAGAAAGATTTGATATAGAAGTATTGGAGAGGAAATATAGGCAAATATCAGAGAAAGAAATATTACATTTGAAATAAAACAAATTAAATTTGTCTCTTTAATTAGTTTGAGGTTAGAAAGATAATTATAGAGATCATATTTATTTTCTTGGGGCTTAATATATTTCTTTCCTAAATTAATCATCAATTGAAAAGTAATAATATACACGACCACCCAAACTAATAAAGGAACCTCTCGAATTAATAATAGATGATTAAATGCACTAAGTGATAAAAAAGCTAACGGAATTGGATATAAGAAGAATAAAATAAACCTAAATCTATATAAAATCCGATGTATAAAAAGTATATTGATGATTGTAAATATACTCATTAAAATCCATACTCTTTCCGCCATATATATTGCTGCTAGGAATATAGCTGCCAGAGATACACTTAATCCGAGGGGCAACCAAATATTTCTAACCTTTATTTTCCATACCAAATATCCAAAATGATTAAAAAGCAATATAGAACCAAAGAAGATTGAAAACGCAAAGAAAATAGCAAAAATATGGTAGCCGGGTATTAGACTAAAGCTAAAATAAACGAGAAATGAACTATTTACTACAAAAATAAGCGATATAACGAACTTCATTATTGGCTGGTTAATCTTTAAGTATTTTGAGCTTAATAAACCTCCCGCAATAATTATGAAGGTTAAATTAAGCGAGATGAAAGGATTTATAATAATTATAAGTAAGATAGAGAATATAACCAGAAATAACCCACCAAATATTATAAAATATGAGATAATCAAAATAATTCCATAGGATCTTACATTAGGAAACAATGAATAAATCATTAAGAATACACCCGCAACAATTAGCGTCAATCCAATAATCCAGTCGATATTAAGAGCTAGGGTATAGAACAAGTAGCTAACAAAACCTACATTAATAGATGCTAATAAAAACCACATTAATGAAAAAAGTTTCCAAAATTTTACTCTCCAAAGAATTGGCATTAAAAGGAAGAGAGATAGGATTCCGAAAAATAAACGTGAAAGAATAAAATTCTCGATAAACAAATTTTGGCTGATCCAATATGTTAAAGCTAATGATTCAGACCATATTACTAACAAAACGATATTAAAATACTGTTCTAATTTATGATATAAAACGGGTAAATAAAAGAGGGAAAATATAACTACCGTTATTATGAGCGAACCGTTTATATCTAAAAGCCCAAAAAGACTTAATGCTCCTGTTAATACATCTATCCCTCCAAAAAGATTATAGATAAGATAAAAATTGATTAGAGGAACAAATAACCATATCCACCATCCAATTTTCCAAATTACCCATGAGATTTCCCACTGATAAATTCCAATGGAGATGTAAAATAGAACTATGGTGAGATTGAGCATTATAATAATTAGGATCGGATTAGAATATAGAAATCCGAAATATGAAATTAAAAGTGTATAAATAAACCCCGGTACAAAAATAATAAAGGAACCTAAAGCTATCAAAAAGAAGATTTTTCTTAATGAATAAGGGAGCTCGTTAAACAATATAACAAAACAAATACTTGTAATAGCAGTAGTTAAGCTGAAAGTAAGAATTGTATTATAAAATTGATACTCTGGGTTAATGAAAAGAAATGTATAGGATATCCAGCTGCTCAGATTAAACATCAATAGTAAAACTCCCGGTCTTATGAACCATTTGTATTTTTCATTCCCTCTTAGATAAAAATCAAATCCCAACAGGAAAAATAAAACTAAAATCGATATTGTAATCTGATAGATTAGAAAAATATCAGAAAAACTGAATAAAGAGAGGAAAATAGCTAGTGAGATTAAGGAGTAAATCGAGTATCGTTCTATGAAGTTCTCAACTTCTGAATATATCGCAATTGAGAGCGCAAGTATAATAATAAGGTTTATTATATAAAGTATTATTTGAAAACCAAATGGTAGGCTTAAAACCAATCCTAAGACACCGAGTAAATCGAAGAAAATGAAGGTTTTAGTTATACCTATTAGACTGAGTAATAGATACATTTCAAATTTTCTAAAATGATTTTTAGGTCTTTCGTATAATAAAACTAAATACAAAATTAGAATTCCAAACAACAAAAATTCAGCTACATTAAACAAAATGCTAAATAGAATAATATTCAGTTTAGCAAAGGTTAGATAATAGGCTTTAAGAAAAGATTTCCCCTCAATAATGCCAATTTTAGATTGTATTATAAATTCGATAATAAAAAAGTAAAGAAGACTTAGACCAATTGCAGAAGAAAGGTTCAGAGGGATACTTCCTATGAAAAACAGAGACCAGAAATTTTCTATATAGAGGTAGCTTAAAAGAGCAGTATTTAAGAGAAATATAATTGTTTGTGAATAATTACTTAACCATTCGATTTCATAATTTTCTTTACGCTTCTGGAACTTTAACCTGAGGGGCACAAGAAGAATGAAAAATAACGCAACCAATACGACATATTTCATTATTTCTTGAAATTGATAGAAGGAAGTCAATAGGTTAGATAAGATGATTATTGAACTTAGTATGGAGGATAAAATGAGGAAAATTCCATTAATATTGAACTGCTGGAAATTATAATATATTTTTTGTAGCACTGTCTTTATTTTGTCTTTTTGGGAAATATATTCATAATTTAACGTGTTATTGATAAACCAGAGAGTTATTATATTTAAGAGAAGAAATAGTAAGATAGGAATTGCTATTAAAAGTAAGTTTAAAAAAAGATTATATGCCATGAGAAAACCAGAGAAAAACTCTAAAATTATCAGACTTGAAATAATATTAATTGCAATGGAATCAAAGATTTGGATATATTTTGATAGCGCGATTATTTTAGAGGATATTTTCGATTTTTGCCCAAAGATGTCAATAAATTTGATAAATACAAATAGGATTACCAAAGTAGGTAAGATTATGTGATAAACATTTACAAAATAGCCAACTTTTGCTAATTCCAGACCAATAAAAGTTGGGGTAGAAATAATGAATACAGATAAGAAGAGAGTGTTTATTAGAATCAAATATTTTACGATATCCCTACTAAAAAGGGATTTTATATAAGAGAATCCAAGAGGAAGGAAAAGAAAGGTCGATGTAAGAATCAATGGTATAATCAAACCAATAAAAAACCCGGATAATAAGCTATTTGAATAATAAAACACAGTTGTACCCGCGATAATACATTCAATTAGAACTTGGACTTTAAGGATATTATTGAAAATGTTTTCATCCAAATCTCTCTTTTTTACTACTATATAGAAGATTAACAAAATACCATAGAAAATATACAAACTGTAATTAATAGTGTTCATAATGTCAAAATTCTGACCTGCTAAAACAACTTCCGCATTAAATAAGCCAGGAAAAGCAATAATTAGACCGGATAAGATAATATTGTTTATCCAGATCGAATTTATTATTAGCTTTTGATGATATTTCTTCCGTACGAGATAAATGAGAGCAAGATTAAATCCTATACAAAAAGAGAGCAATGGAACATTAAATATGTATAGTGTATTTAAACTTAGTAAAAAAAATCCATAAAATAAGATTAAAGCGAAATAGAATAATACAGTAAAGTTTAGTAAAGTTTTGAAGGTTTCATTTTTGATTTGATTTATCGAAAACCCTATATTTACTATAATTGCGCTTAACAAAAGTGATATGAAAATTGAAAGAAATAGATTTTGAAGAATAAAGAAATTCGAAATTATCAAACTTAACGCGAAAAAACTGAGGGAAATCAATGCTAAATCAATAATACTAGCGTTCGAATAAAGATTCTCTGAGAATTTTTCTAAGTTATACCCATATTTTAGCTGGAGTTGTATTAAACTGAACAAAATAGTAATATCCAAGAGAATTATACTAATTGAACTTATAAGCAGAATTATATCGTGGCTTAATATCCACGGAAAGGTTAGGCTAATAATGAAAATAAATAAAGACGAAATTAATCCCCAATTATAATAAAAATAGTAGATAGAAGGTTTTTTGATGATATTTAAAATCGAATTAATATATGTAAAGATAATAAAAAGAATGAAGATTGAAACAATTGAAAAACACACTATTGGCAAAAAGATATCAACCGTAAGGAGGAAAAATAAACGGTAATCAAGATATATAAAAATAAGCAAATTTAAAAGACCAAAGTTCAAGAATAGGACTTTTATGAATATCTCTCGCTTCTTTTCTCGAAAATAGACAGAATAAAGTCTATAAAATGATATGAGTAAGGTAAATAGGAATATGATTAAAAAAATAAAGATTCTGGAGATAAAAAGAATCTCAATATTTGATGTAAATAAAAGCTCTTGCGTTATAATGAGGGGATAAATGGAATAAGTTATCGAAAAGAATGCGATTATTGCGATAATATTCTGGATAATTAAGACATTTTCTTCTTTAAAACTATTACGCCGTTTGAATATTTCAAAGGTGAAATAAAGAGCGATAGTGAATATTGCGAGTTGAAACGGGACACTTAAGAGAGGTAAATAAAATGGAAGAATGAAAAACGATAGAATAAAGATGGGTGTGATTATTAAAGTGAAATAGAAGTATTTTAATAACCGTTCAGGAATATAATCAGATTTTCCTTCACGATATAGATCATAAAAAAAGAGGGGAAAAAAGAAAACTGAAACAATAATGAGTTCCATAAAATATAAAGCACCTACAATACCTAAAAATAGCAAAAGAGTCATAATAAAATTGTAATTCTTATAGACCGTCCGCGATTTCTTTTTGGGTTGCTTTAATTTCCAAAAATAAAGTGATGAGACTAACCTTAATTTGACATATAGCAAACATAAACAAAGAATTAGTAATCCGTTACTAATTATTGAAAATAATTCTATGCTGGAAAATGATATTCGATAAATCAAATTTTGAGCTGGTATTAAAATCATTATTCCGACAATCAGACTTTCAATGGACATAACAAATTTGTTCTTGAAGAATGTCAATTGTTTCCCCAAATAATTATCAGTTTTCTCATTTGGACTAAAAAATCCTCGTTCAGAATCGGTGGAAAACCATAAGTATAGCCAGAAAATAACATTTAATGTTAAAATCGCGCTGATTGAAGTAATCAAATAGGGAATACTGAAAAGAAGTACAATCAGATGGATAAAATAATTCCCCAATAAAATAAGATTATGTGGTTCATTTATCCAAAACTTTACATTAATCCCATAGAATTTGTTCTCATCTGGTCTAAATAGTTCAATTGGTTTTTTATAAGTAAAATAGAAGATATACAGATTAATAATTCCATAATAGACTGCGGGAAGGAATTCTAAAAGCGGGGCCTTAGGAATAAGGAGTAGAAAAATCAAAGGAATTAGTAAGGATAATAAAGAAATACCAAAAACAAGAAAAAATCTGGCATTAAGATTGTTCTTTTGGTTATCAAATATTTGCTTGTTTCTGTATTGATCGTATTTTGTATAAAGCAATAATTGAGTAGCAACAAAAGGGAGGATGGAATATGCGATGGATATATTAGTTCCCAACCCAAAATTCAACAATACAAAATAAAAAATTACGAAAAGTATAGATGGAATTATAATCAGATAGAGAAAAAACCACCAAATCTTCCACATAAAGTCAGTAATCTTTTCTAGTTTATCCTCTGAGGAATTATTCATTGGATTCTCCAAATACGAACAATTTGAATATAGAACAAATATTCTCCTAAGCTATTAAATCTTTTTATCAAATGAACTAACTAAGAATGAGTATTAAATAGTTTAGATCGATAATAAGATAATTTAGTAACTAATAAAAAATATGTAAAAATATAGAAAAATAAAGTTTTCTATATTATCGCAAGGGCTATTTATCTAGCTAAAACTCGGAAGTAAATCTTTTTGTTTTTTCATCATTTCATCAAAAATTTTCTCGGCCATCTCAAAACTTCCGCAGTTTGGATCTATTGCCAGGGCTATTTTTGCTAATTTTTCTGATTTTTCTAATATAGCTTGAACACAAATATCTTGGACCGTTGCTTCTATGCGTAGGAGCGCGGCAATTTTTTTTGGGATCGTTCCAAGTTTAATTCCATGGAGACCATCTTTATTCACCCGAGCGGGGACTTCAACTACAAGATCTTGTGGAAGATTTTCTATAATTCCATCATTTGGGATATTAACCGAGTTTTCAGAGGTATTTTTATCTTCTATTATCGCTTCAATTATTGGGACTGCTCTCTCTCCAGAATCAACCTTATATAACATTCCTTTACTGGGATACCGCCCTTTTTTAAGCCTCCTATGATATCTCTGTACTCGTTTATAGATTAGTTGATTATACCTGTCAGTTCTATTTATCCAATCAACCATGTCTTGAGTTTCGGTAAATTCCTTTCCAAATTGGATATATTCTCCTAAATGGTTATCTCCAGGATGGGGAAAGTATCCGAATCGTTTGTAGACCTCAAAAGTCAACTTAGAGAATTCAAACGGATCCTCATGTTCTTTAAAAAACTCCATTGCGTTTTCGTTAAATTTGGGCATAAGATCTTCATCGTTCTTTTTATCTTTCAGATCTAATAAAAATCCAAAATGATTCAGACCTGCAACGGTCATTTTTAAATCTTCTAATTTTTTATCGAGCATCCTAGGGATGTCTCTTTCTAAGAACTGAATTTGATGACAAAGACCCACGAAATTAATATTCGTAGCTCTCTTTATTGCTAGACATACTCGAGACATAGGATTTGAAAAATTTATTAATAACGCGTCTGGACATATACGTTCAATATCTTGTGCAATTTCTAAAATAGGTGGTATAATTCTAAACGCATGGAATGTTCCTCCTGGTCCTCCACACTCTCCCAATACTTGAGTTGATCCGTGCTTTCGTGGTATCTTATAATCTTGCCACCATAACTCCATCCTATTACCAACTTCTATTGAGTTTATAATAAAATCTGCCTCCAAAAACGCCTCTCTTCGATCAGTTGTCCTTTCGAGAATAAATTTAGTTCCCGCCATTTCATTCTCTTTTTCCAAGAGTTCATATATCATTTCCAGTTTTTCTTTATTGATATCGTGTAAGACTACTGTTGAACCTTTTAGCAGATCACTCAGATATAAATCGCTGAACATAGATGGGCCAAAACTTGTTGATCCCGCACCGACCAGTACTATTTTTTTATTCATTTTTTTATATTTCCTTAAAAACTAAAATTTAGTTAGATAGATAAATCTTTAGAAGTTAAAGAAGTTTAAATTATCGTCAGAAAAAATCTTCTCTCTATGTGAATAATTATTATTCTAACGATAATATTTAAATAATCTTATTGAATTTATTGATATAATAATGATCTCAAATACTACTACTGTTAACACATCGGAAAAATTCTTATCCGAGTTAGATTTAGGTGTAGTGGTAGTAGTAGTATTATAAAGCAAGAGAACATTTCCGACCGACCTTTTTCTTATGAAATGCTTGCGGGGTGTTCTCTTGGTGTGCGAGTCTATTTTATTCGAGAAAGGTAATTGAAATGTTTTCCGCTTTTCTGAGATCTGGCTATACTAAAATAAACAGAAAGGAGGAAAAAAATGACAGTTATTCGAGAGCAAGATATTGAATTTAAGCCTATCGAAATAGATAATTCAAAGGAAATTATTAAAATGTTGGATTATTGTAATTTCGAAAAGCCAGGCGAATTCTTTATCCATAGTGAAATGGCTTGGTAATATAAAAAATTAAACTATAATTTATAGTAAATCATTTATCTTGTTATTCCATTTTAGGAAATCTTAATGGTTTTTTGCGCTTATTATAAAATCTTTACCAAAATTTAATATTTTTCCTATATCTCCTCATTTAATTTCAAAAGACTTAAATATCCTCTTTTGTATCTAATATAATGGTGGATAAAGGAATTATTTGATTTTAAAATTATACAAATAACTTATAACTGAGCAGGCAAATGAATAAACAAATTGAAAGGACCTTTAAAAAGATATCTGTAAAATATATCAAAAATTTTCAGAGAGAAAAAGAGGATAAGGCAATCACACCAGATGAATTTTACACCACTATTATAAAGGATTCAGAAATACGACAAGAAAACCTTGAGAATGAAGATGAAATGAAGATGGGACGACTATGGAATAAATATAATAATTTTAGAAGATAAAATTAGGATGATAAAATCTGAACTCTTTTCTCTATGATTTTAACTTGGTTCTAATGGGAATATATTTAAAGAACATTTTCCATACGTTCAAGGGCTTCTCTTATTCGATCAATTGGTTGGGTCAAAGCAAAACGTACAAATCCCTCTCCAAATTTACCGAATCCGACTCCTGGCGTAATAATTACACCCACATCAATTAACTTTTTAACAAATTCCATGCTATCTTTATCTTCAGTTGGAACTTCGGTCCACACATAAAAAGTTGCTTGCGGTTTCTCAGTTTTCCAACCAATTTTATTCAATCCCTTAATAAGCACATCTCTTCGTTTTTCATAGATATCAATATTTTTTTGGACAATCGAGGGCTTTTTCTTGCCCTTATACCGTTTTAATCCCTTTATGACCGCTTTTTGGATGAAAATAGGACACCCTGAATCTATTTGAGATTTTACCTTTCTCAATCCTTCAATGATATGAGAATTTCCAGCCGCCCATCCACATCGAAATCCCGTCATACAAAACATTTTGGAGGCACTATTTATTTCGATGTGTTCTTGACTAATTTCTAAGAGGGAGGGGGCGATATAATCTTCATAGGTAAATTCGGAATATGGATTATCATAGACAATAAAGAAATTATAATCTTCCGCATAATCAACTGCTTTTTTGAGGTACTCTTTCGGAGCAATTGCACCTGTAGGATTATTTGGATAATTTAAATACATCATTTTTGCCCTCTTTAAGATGCCAGTGTCTATTGCTTCTAGATCTGGCAAAAAATCATGTTCCTTCATTAATGGCATTAAATGTGGTATTCCATCACACAATTTAGTCGCTCCATTGGCATAGACCGGGTATCCGGGATTAGGACAAAGGACAATATCTCTTGGATTAACAAATGCTCGAGCAATATTTGCAACTCCTTCTTTCCCTCCAATTACATTAGTAATTTCGGTTTCCATATCAAACTCTAAACCAAATCGAACTTTATACCAGCGAGCTATTTCTCTTCTAAAATCTTCCTCTCCCATACTCGTAGGATAATTCTGATTACCTGGGATTTTAACTTGATTAATCAACTCATCAACTATAATATCTGGAGTAGTTAGATCTGGGTCTCCTATCCCTAAGGGAATAAAATCCACACCTTCTTTTTTCTTTTTCGCTTTTAATTCCTCTATGGCCGCAAAAATATATTTTGGTAAACGTCCAATCCTTTCCGCATACTCTATTTGAATCTTTAACACCAATGTTTTAAAAATATTTGAAGAAATG
This sequence comes from Promethearchaeota archaeon, assembly GCA_014730295.1. The sequence goes on from WJIN01000314.1 coordinate 31,022, forward strand.
TAAGATAAATCATTAAAAAAATGATAAAAATCTTTCGGTAAATCATTTAGAAGTGAGTATGAAGAAATTTATTTTATTTATCCTATCATTATACTAAATCTGAAAAATTAAAAAAAAAGAAAATTGGTATTGATTCGATTTTGCGATTTTGGTTTATCCTAGTTTTCCAATTTTATCAGGTAATTCATATTCCTCTTCTGGAATGACTAGAAATGGAATTACTCCAATATTTGAAGTTATTGCGAGGAATAGAAAAATAACCGCAAATATAAAAACAATTTCGGCACCCTCTAATACTGAAAGAATTATATTTGTACAAACCAGACCGACAACCGTTCCAATATTTGCAAATGAATTGCAAGTTGCATAGTATGTACTATCAACTTCTGGATATTGAGTGGAAATCTGACCGATTACTGCAGAGAACCCGCTATTTCTCCAACCATTAGTAGATCCAACGATAAATGCAAAGATTAGTAGAATAAAACTTAAGTATTGCGGAATGGGTATCAAGAATAATAATAATGCAATGGTTGTAATTGCTAAGGAACTATATACACTTAATTTCCTGGATTTTAAATCTGCGAGATATCCTCCAATCAACGCACCAACAATGACTCCTATTCCTATTATCAAGTTTATTAATGCATTACCTCCATAAAGTAATGGTTCACCAGCTGCTTCTTCGATAACCCCTGTACTAAACCCTTCAGCACCGAATTCTAAGATGCCTCCTAAATACAACACATAAAGTGAGATAAATAAAAAAATAACGCCATCTACGAATGCGTTAAAGAGCGCAAATGCAAATACTTTCCAGTTTTTAGCTTTTCCGAAAACAATTTTTAAATTTTCCTTTACCCTCACATTTTCTATGACTCTTATTTCTTCCACAAGAAGTACTAATAGTGAGGAAAGTATCACAATAACTCCGTACCCAATAAATATCCATCCGATATCTAATTGAAATAGAAAATAAAATATCAATACTAATAATGGACCCCCCGCAATAATCCCAACAGAACGAAATCCCCAACAAATCCCTTGGACTCGACCAAGCTGTTTTTTAGGACAATTATCTAAGATTAATCCATCAATCGCTGTATCTGCCATTGCGATTCCAAGATAAATTACAAATCCACCAATTGTAAATAAGATTAAAACATTTACCGCATTTACTATTAATGGAATAATGATCCAAATAATTCCTGCTATAGTTAAAGGACCAATGATCCACGGTTTTCTCCTGCCCCAGTTTCTAAAAGAATATTTATCACTAAGGATTCCGTATAAAAACTTCACGGCGAATGGGAGCAGCACAATAGTCCCTAAAATTCCTATATCTTCTGGACCTAAGGCCCCAAGCTGAACAATTATATAAATTGGAACAATAGTAGTAAAAAGACTCTGAGATACACCTTGGATGAAATAATTTACCGAAAATATCGCTGTTGCAGATTTTGAAAATTTTTTTAGTTCTTCTTCCATTTTAAATCCCCAATTTTTATGAGATTATTATTTTAATAATTATTAGATAATTGTCTTTTTATAGTTATTTATGGTATTAAAAACTAAAGAAAAAAATGCTTAATCATCAATAATGAATATTTCTATTGAAGAAAATGGGGAATTTTGCAATACTTTTCATTGATTTCATAACCAAATGTTATTTTATAATCGAATCATTTATAAAAACTTTTTTTGAATATTTAATTATATTAGTAATAATTATTCACTTGTTCACTTAACAAGCAATTACCGAATAATAATAATTTAATAACATTTAGAAAAGCTTATGGGACGTAGAACAAGAAGACGTTTTGTAAAAAGGACTCCAAATAATTTTTATTTTACTGATGTTGGGCAAGGAGCGGGAGATTCAGTTCAGATTACCGTAGCTGAATTTGAAGCGATGAGATTAAAACATTATGTAAATCTTAACCAAAAAGAAGCCGCAGAAAAAATGGGCGTATCCCAACCTACATTCTCTCGAATATTAGACGCTGCGCATAATAAAATGACGAAGGCCCTAATGGAGGGGAAACAAATTAGAGTAATCGGAGGAAATGTCCAATACAAGAAAGGATTTAAAGGCTATGGGTGTCTAAACTGCGATTATGAATGGCAAGATGAAAATGCTTCCAAAGAGAAGGAAGCTCCGTGTCCCAACTGTGGTTCCTCTGAAGTATATTATTTGGTTAAAGAGCCTTTATAACTATTTTTTTCGTATGTTATTTTTTACTGTAATAAACTAAAAAAAGAAGCTCTAATTTCTTAAATCAATATTCATATTAGTTTTTAGAGATGAAATGAAAAATGACTGAGAAATTATGGTATAAAGTAGCAAGAACGATTATTAAGGCCGGAAATTTACCATTTCCTGTAAATCAGACCTTAATTGAATTATTAAAATTATTAATTAATGAGGAACAAGCAAAATTCATCTATAAAGTATTCAAGAAACCGAATTTGAATATGGATCAAATAAAGATGAGAATCGATCTTAGTGAGGAAGAAATTCTTGGAATTTTAGATGAGTTGATGGATGAGGGTGTGATTACTGGAACTACATCAGAATCTACAGGGATAGAAGTCTACCGGTTGATGCCCCCCTTTCCTGGACTTTTTGAGTTTACATTAATGCGGGGGAAAAAAGGTGAGAAGGAAAAAAAATTGGCTTCATTATTCGACCAGATCTTTAATGAAATGAGTGAATTAACCCAATCCAATTATGAAAATATTGTTAAGCAATATGAGAATTTCCCTCCTATTGATCGAGTCGTGCCTATTGAGCAAGAACTAGATGAGATTCCGGTAGAAAATGTACTACCATTTGAAGAAGTTTCAGATATCATCGATAAATTTGATGATATTGCGTTAGTACATTGCTATTGTAGAACCGAAAAAGACTTACTGGGAGAGCCTTGCAAGGTCACTGATGAGCGAGAAAATTGTCTTCTCTTTGGTAAAACCGCAAAATTTGCTATCGAACACGACTTTGGAAGACCTATCTCCAAAGATCAAGTTAAAGAGATACTTCTCTCCGCGGAAGAAGATGGACTGGTACATAAAGCTTTTCATATACATTTAGACGTTGAACGGGATGAAGAGGCTATATGTAACTGCTGTAAATGCTGTTGTGGCATCTTTCAATTATATAACAAAGGAATAATGCCTTACAATTGTTATACCTCTTATATTGCTAAAATAAACGATGAGGAATGTATAGGCTGCGGAACATGTATACAAAAATGCCCGATGGAAACTATTGAACTGGAGGATTCGATAGCCGTATTGAATTCAGACAAATGTATTGGATGCGGCGTATGTGTTCATAATTGCCCTGAAGAAGCGATTGAGCTGGAACGTACTGGATTGAGACGGGTTTTTGTTCCTCCACCGAAATTAATAACACGCTAGTTCAACCTCAGACTATTATATTATTCGCAATCCATATTTTATAATAATATTAAATAACATATTTTTAGAGAAAGATGAAGGAGCATACTATACCATCAATGTGAGGAATATTATGAAGAAAAGAGAAATTCTCAAAATTATTAAAGCATTAGCCTCGGAACGAGCTCCCTCCGGATTAGAAAATAATAGAGGTAAGATTTTTAAGACACAGATGGAGAAAATCATGGCTTCTGATTTCAAGATACAGAGGGATCAACTAGGAAATTATTATACCAAATTAAAGGGAAGCTCATCTGGCAAAAAAATAGCCATTATTGCCCATATAGATGAGATAGGCGGGACAATTCGGAAGGTCAGACCTGATGGGACGTTAGAATTTTCCAAACGCGGGGGATATGAAGGTCGCTGGCTTATATCTAAAACAGTACAAATCCTAAATAAAGATAGAAAATGGGTTAATGGTGTGATTTGTGGCAGGTCGACCCACTCCACTCCGGAGAAATTACGCGGTAAGGAAAACATTGACCCCTTAGATCTGCGAGTTTATATTGGCGCACAGAATAGAGATGATGTGATTGAGAAATATAGGCTTCATATAGGAGCACCTTTTGTATTTTCGGGAGATTTTGGACTACTTAATCCTAAGATTGATGATGATGTGATTGCGGGCTATTCTATGGATAACCTAGCGGCTCTTACATGTTTAATCGTATTGACAGAGAAGCTTGTGTCTAACTTGAAGAATCAGAGAGGAAGCTTAAACCTTTCTGGAAATGTTTATATTGTCGCTTCCACTCGAGAAGAGATAGGAACTGAAGGAGCATTTTATTTTACACGGAATCACTCAATTGATAAAGTTATCGCAATTGATATCGGAATAGTCGAGGATGCTTCTGGCACAATCCATTCGGCACTGGAACTTCATGGTGGCCCAGTAATAGTATGGCAAGAATCTAGAGGTCACGGAATACTAGATTATAATTTCTGTAGAGAACTTGTAGACACCGCAGAAAATAACGATCTTATATACCAAAATGGCGTATTTGAATTTTACGGGTCTGACGCGGGCAAGACTCAAAAGTGGTTAGGGTTGCCATCCGCATTAATCGGTATTCCCACCAAATTTAGTCATAATGTCCCAGAAGTTAGTACATTAAGTGGAATTGAAGATGCGGCTCAATTAATTTACTATTATTTACAGAGCCAAAAATAAGAAATAAAATGTGTTAATAGAAAACCGAGTTTTACTCGTTAATTAAATTATTGATGATTAACTCAGAGATATCCCCCGAGTATTCTCCCGTCCTTCGAATACTTTCTACGATATAACTTGTGGCTATTGAAGTTTCTACATGATGTCCATTTGAATCTGTAGAAATTCCTTCGCACGCATTTACAAGTTTATTTACTGATTCAATGTTATTGTTCGCCATCCGAATATCCTTATTCATACGAGCATCTAAACTTTTATTCAAAAGTTCCGTAGCAATTCTGCTAGCTGCTGATATTTTTTCAACCAGCTCCTTTTCGACACCCTTTTCCAACAAAATAAGGACATTCTTCGCAATTTTTACTGCGTGGTCCGCGATCCGTTCGAGGAAACGACTCATCAATTGATAATGATTCGCATCTTCTAGTGTAATCCCCATTTTCTGGGAAAGGATAATGTCTCGTAAGACGATATTCGATTGTCTTCCAATGAGCCAATGGAGGCGGTCAATATCATCATCGCGCTTTATTACTTCTTCTGCGAGTTCTTTATTTTTTGTTTTTAGTGCTCTTATAGAATCTTCGTGCATTGATTCTGCGAGAATGTACATCCGTTTTAAGGTTTTATCGAACGGCATCTCTTTCGGGTTTAATAAATCCTTAATTACAATATAAGTATTGGTTTCTTCTATAATTTCGGGCCCTATGGCAATTTGAGTGAAATTAATTACACAATCACGAATAAACGGTTCAAACTTTTTACTTGATTTAAGCGTAATCTTAGAAAATCCCATTATATATGTCCCAATAAGTACTCGAAACAAGAAATTGTAATCTTTGTACTCATCGGCGATGATCTCTTTATTTTTTAAGATATCCTCAGAATTAATCTTCGGGGTAATGAGGAGATTACCATCTGGTTGCGCTAGGATTCCCAATGTATCCTTTTTCTCAATCTTGTTCTTTTCAATCCACGGCTTTGGCAAACTTATGATATAAGAAGAGCCGCCCGTTTGCTGTACTTTTCTTGTTTCAATATTATATACCATGTTTAAACAGAATAAAATATATGTTTTTAAATTGACCTATATATTTTATATATATATTTCGTTAAAATAAATAAACTGGTTTTAGAGAAATAGTAATCCTCACAAAAAATAGAACATTAACCGATTAACTCTTCATTTGTGGTAAAAAAGGCAAATATATAGGGATCATTTTTCAATCGATTAGATTATTGATGACAATCTCAGAGATGTCTCCCGCATATTCTCCCGTCCTTCTGATACTTTCGATGATATAACTGATGGCGATATAGGTCTCTACACTCTTATTATTATTACCAAAGCGTATACTTTCGCAAAATTCCACCAATGTCTTTACAGCTTCAATATTTTCATTGGCGATCTGGATATCTCGTTTCATCCGAGCTTCAAGACTTCTATTCAGAAGATCAATTGATTTTTGACTTGCTTGCGAAATCTCCTCAATCAGTTTATCCTCGATATTATCCTTCAAGATAATTTGTATATTTTTAGCAATTTTGACCGCGTGATCTGCAATCCGTTCGAGAAAACGACTCATTGATTGGTAGTGATTCGCATCTTCGAGACTGATGCCCATTTTCTGGGAAAGGATAATATCTCGTAGGACGATGTTCGATTGGCGCCCAATGAGCCAGTGGAGGCGGTCAATATCGTTATCGCGTTTCATTATTTCCCCAGCAAGGTTCTTATCTTTGGTTTTTAGTGCTCTCATCGCATCCTCGTGCATTGTCTCAGCGAGAATGAACATACGTTTAATAGTTTTATCGAATGGCATCTCTTTTGGGCTCAATAAATCCTTGATGACGATATAAGTATTGCTTTCCTCAATTATTTCTGGTCCGATGGCGATTTGTGTGAAGTTGATTACACAATCTCGAATAAACGGTTTGAACTTCTTGCTTGATTTTAAGGTAATTTTTGAAAATCCCATAATATACGTACCGATGAGAACTCGAAATAGAAAGTTATAGCTATCATACTCATCCGTGAGGATTTCTTTTGTTTTGAGCACATCTTCGGAATTAATCTTTGGTGTAATTAAGAGGTTGCCATCGGGTTGGGCGATGATGCCCAAAGTGTCGTTCTTGTCAATTTTGTTTTTGGTGATCCATGGCTTTGGAAGGCTGATGATATATGAGGAGCCACCGGTCTTTTGGACCTTCCGTGTTTCAATATTATAGACCATATATGAGCATTTTGTATATACTTTAATAAATTTATATATATATAATATAGAGTATTATTGTTCTCCTCTACCTTGATATGATTTTGATCAAAATCCTCCTCCTTTTACGTGTCTATATAATTGAAAAGGAAAAAAAATAAAATTGGTTAATTTAACCTTAATAATATGTTAACGGCTTATTTTATTTTCCTCTTAAATATCTTCTATATAGATTATATACGGAAAGTATTACTACATATCCAAACATAATCTATATCCGCAGTCCTTTTTATGCTTTCTAAAATACTTTTCATAACCATAATTTGGTGTAAAAAAAGAAATGGAACAAAGAAATTTTAATTACATAATTTTAATTGCTTTAATCGCGGGCCTAGCAACCACAATAGGTTTACAAGTGATGACATTCACTCAAATAGGAACTATTAGTGGTACTCCAACTGGAGGAGAAGCAGGGATTAGAATCTCTGGTTCAACAACTTGTTTTCCAGTAATGGAAAATGCTTCCGTAACCTATATGAATGATAATCCTAGTATTACCATTGCGGTATCATCTGGTGGTTCTGGACAAGGTGTTGATGATTTGGCAGCAGGTATAACTGATATTGGTATGACATCACGTCCTATCAAAGACAGTGAAAAAGCTGAGCATTCCGGTACAGATATTCTTGAATGGACTGATTGGAAATTTGCTAAAGATGGAGTCACTATTATTGCAAGCGATGAACTTTTACCTTATTGGGTTGGCGGCACCCCTAATATGACTTTAAAAACCATCTTTGAGATCTATAATGGAAACATTACCTCTTGGAATGATGTACCTGGATTTTCTGGCGTCCCTGGTGGACAGGCAACAATTGTACCTCTTACAAGAGAGGGGGGCTCTGGAACTCGTGAAACCTTTGAAAAATATGTAAAAGTAGAAGCTCCTTATTATACAGAAAATTGGGGTGAATTGGAGGATGATGCTGCTTATCAAGCTGTTGTTAGTTCTTATGGTGTAGCTGATGGCAATCCTGCAATGTCTCAAGAAGTGACTGATGGAACAGCTGCAATCGGTTATGTTGGACTAGCTTATGTTGACGATGCTAATCAAATTAAGTTCAATGTTGCTTATAATTCATCATTAACCCCAATAGAACCAAAACAATCCACAATCTTAGATGCTACCTACCCTATCTCTAGATTCTTACATCTATGGACAACACCAACTGCTTCCGCTGCAACATTGAATTTTATAAATTATATCTTCAGTCCTGAAGGACAAGCTATCGTATTTTACGAAGGTTATGTACCTCTCTATGATCTCTCACCATATGACTTCTTGTACATGAATTAAAGCAAATTGTTTTTTCTAAAAATTACAATTTTTTTTTTATTTTCACTATATATCTTAAAAAAGAATATATCCTGATTCAAGTCTATATTTCATTATATATAAGCAACACAATAGGAAAATATCAAACAGAAATTTCTGATATAAATAAATGAAAATTATCATCTTCGCTTTTAATAATCTCCTAGTAGTATTTTTTGGAGTTATAAATACTCAAGAAGTAAAGTATATAGAAAATATATTTTATATGGACATTACATTTATACAATCCAATTCTTACCTAATAGAATTAGTTTAGAAATGTTCTTTAAATAAGAATTTGAAACATTAAAACCATTAAATGAGATTTGAAATACAAATGGCAAGCGAATATGAAATTCAAACAAAAACATTAGACAGAGATTTAGTAGAAGGGTCTAAGGATGTTGCAGTAGCAGATAAAGCAGCCAAAGGTATTTTATTTATAATCGCGTCTATTGCTGTAGTAATCGTTTTTTTTATTATTATATTTTTATTTACTCTTGGAGGAGATTTTTTTCTTGAAGTCCCACTTAGTGAATTCCTCCTTGGTACAAATTGGAGTGGAAATGATGGCTTTTTTGGGGCTAAATATGTTATATTAGGCACAATTTTAGTAGCGATCGGAGCTCTAGTTTTTGCAATTCCTTTTGGTATTGGTATTGCTATATTCATTGCAGAAATCGCTCCAAAACGCATTAAAAGTATTTTAAAAGGTTTAATGGAAATTCTTGCGGGAATCCCATCAATTGTTTTCGGATATTTTGGAAGAACCATCCTTAGATTTTGGATTGAAGATATATTTAGTGTGAACAGGGGATTATGTTGGTTCAATGCTTCCTTCTTATTAGGATTGATGGCACTCCCAACGATAATAAGTGTTTGTGAAGATGCAATAAGTTCGGTTCCAATTGCATATAAAAAGGCATCTTATGCGATGGGAGCAACTAGGTGGCAAACAATTAGTAAAGTTATGGTACCCGCAGCTATGTCTGGAATTACTGCGGGAATTGTATTAGGCATGGGACGTGCAATTGGTGAAACTATGACAGTGACTATGGTGGCTGGAGGTAATGTCCTTTTACCAAATCCTATTACTGATATTTTTTCGGGAATAAGAACAATTACAGCAACAATTGCTTTTGAACATAAAGAGGCAGCTGGAATCCATCAATCAGGATTATTTGCTCTAGCAATAGTATTGTTTCTTATGACATTATTCATTAATATTACAGCAAATCGAATTCTCTCAAGACTTAGGAAAAAATTTGAAGGAAAATCCAAAGAGAAGAGATTTGAAAAGAATAGCTTTATTCAGAAACTCAAGAATGATTCTGGTATTATCTACGTTAAGGAAGTTTATAACAAATATAAGGGAATAATATTTAAATTAATTCTTATAATCCTTATTCTTTGGATTTTAAGTACTTGGTTGGGAGTTTTTCCCGGAATTTTTCTGACTGGGATTGGTTTAGGTATTATAGTATTTTTTAGAAAACTCAACCCACGATATGAACAGTGGATTGCGTTTAGTCTTATGATAATATTGACAATTATCATATTATTTTTTCTTGGTATTATTATTCAACAAATTATAACCAACGGATTACCAGCATTTGAAGATCCGAATTTCTTAACAACTAATTCTCAAGGATCTACAGGAGGATTATTAGATGTAATGCTTGGAACTTTAGCATTGACAGGTGTAGCAATGCTATTTTCCATTCCTTTAGGTGTGTTTGCGGGGGTTTATTTATCGGAATATTCCAGAGAAACGAGGGCCACAAAGATTATTAGATCTGCCATTGACAATCTGAACGGAACACCCTCGATTGTATTTGGTCTTTTCGGTTATAGCTTATTTGTTTTAACTATGGGTGGTAGAAGTTTATTGGCTGGTGGACTTACTTTAGGTATTATGATTTTACCCACAATAATACGTACTTCAGAAGAGGCTTGTATAGCAATTCCACAAGAATTTCGGGAAGGGAGTCTAGCACTCGGTTCTACTAAATGGCAAAGTATCGTTAAGATTGTTTTACCATCTGCTATGCCTGCCATTATTACAGGGGTTATTTTAGGGATGGGGAGAGTTGCTGGGGAAACCGCACCAATTATTTTCACTGCAGTGATGTATGTTGGACCATCGTCAATAGCTTTGTTAGAACCAGTAAAAGCATTAACTTTTCATTTATATATTTTAGTAATGACCTATCCTGACGCTCAAGTTTACGCAGGAGGCACTGCTTTAACATTATTAATTTTAGTATTATTTCTATATGCAATCGCATTCGCAATACGAAGTTACTATAATAAAAAGAAGATGTGGTGATTATATGATGAAAGAAAAGAAAACCAAAATTGAAACAAAAAATAAATCAGAAATTTCAGAAAAGGTGGAAAATCATAAATTTGTATTAGAATGTCGTAATTTAAATTTATGGTATGATGAGAATCATGCTTTAAAAAAAATCCATATGAAAATTAAAAAAAATAAGATTACGGCAATTATAGGACCATCTGGTTGTGGAAAATCCACTTTGATTAGAAGCTTTAATAGAATGAATGATGTAATTGAAGGATGTAAAATAAAAGGAGAAGTTATATATGAGGGTAATAATATTTATAGGAAGGGGGCAGATGTAAGAGCTATAAGAAGTAAAATTGGGATGATTTTCCAAAAACCAAATCCATTCCCGATGTCTATACATGATAATATAACATATGGGCCTAGAGTTCACAGTGTTTATGATCTCGAAATACTAGATGATATTGTTGAAGATTGCTTGAAAAAGGCAGTATTATGGGATGAAGTTAATGATAGATTGAAAGATTCTGCTATGGGATTATCTGGGGGACAACAACAAAGATTATGCATAGCTCGTGCATTATCAATAGAACCTGAAGTTTTATTAATGGATGAACCTACTTCCTCTCTTGATCCAATTGCTACTGCTAAGATTGAAGAATTATGTCGAGAATTGAAAAAAAAATATACGGTAATAATCGTCACTCATAATATGCAGCAAGCAGCAAGAATTAGTGATTATACGGGATTCATGTATTTAGGAGAATTAATAGAATTTGGAAAAACAGAGCAAATATTTGAGAATCCTCAAAAAGAGTTAACGGAAAATTACATAACAGGAAGATTTGGATAAATGGTGAATTATTTGAAAAAATTTGAAAAAAATATTTGGTTTATCCCTCTAATAAGTACTTTTCTTAATATTATTAGTTTTTTTATTCCAATAGCAATTCAAATAACGGGAAGATCAATTTTTATTGTTGGACTTCAATTTTCTAATGTAACTGGGTTATATTTCGTGCAAAACGAATTTTTATTGTTATTTTCATTTTTTACAACAGCAATTATCATATTATTAACATATTCACTTCTAAAGATTGTTTATAGACTCTATAATTCAAGGAAAGACAAAGCTAATATAGAATTTAGAAAATATTGGTTCGCTTGGATACTTATTGGAATCTTTCTTATCATATCAATCTATTTTTATATCTCATTTGATTTTTGGGATAGGTTTGATTTTACCTGGGATTATTGGGATTCTTATCAATTCAATGGAGCTATGATAATTCTCTATATTTCAGGAGTTTGGATGGTTTTATCTGGAGTTTTTTTAAAACTATTAGATTATTATAATTTTATCTAAATTCAAAATTATGAAAATTTGAAGTGAGTGATTTTAAAATGGCAAGAGAGATGCGAAAGGAAATAGTAGAATTGAAAGGAAAAGTATTAGATATGGCAGAATTAGCAACAGGTATGCTGGATGATGCCATCGATGCATTGACAAACAATAATCTTGAGCTGGCGAAATCGGTGGAGGACAAAAAACACAAACTCCGTGATTATGATGATGAAATTGAGGCTGGTGCGTTAAAAACTCTTGGTCTTTTTCAACCGATGGCCATAGATTTAAGACGATTAGGTGCGATTCTCAAAATAATCACATATCTCTATAGAATCGGGCGATACGGGAAAGATATTGCAGGAGTTGTTGAAGAATTACAAGGTAAATATCCGATTTCAGAGATGCTCGGAATTAAACATATGTGGGAGCATGTAGAGCCGATGATAAGAGACGCAATTGACGCCTTTGATAAATCCGAAATCGAGAAACTGAGCGATTTTGTGGAGAGGGACGACGAGGTAGACAAGATGAGGTGGAGTATTTTTCGAGAATCGGTGTCATATATGATTGAGGATCCTAAAAATATTAATATAAGTGCCCATATCATCATGATCGCTCGATATTTGGAACGCTGCGGAGATCACGCTTGTAAAATCGCAGAAAAAGTCCATTACATGGTCACGGGAAAACATATAGAAATCTCATAAATAATTATTTTTTCTAACTGTTTTTTTATCTTTTAGCAAAAATTATTCGGTTTTTCATCTTTTTTAAGCCTATAAAACTATTAAATTATTTCCGATTACGCTTTTATCGACTTTTTGACCCATCAGATACAATAAGGTGGGTAAAATGTCAGTGATTTTACAGAATTCTACTCTCCTTCTAGGAATTTCGTTAGAACCAGAAATAATTAAAGGAATAATAGAGCTCTCGCGTAACCCAATATCGTGATTATGAAGCCGTTTCTTTTTTGCCTTTCCGTGAACGATATTATAGACCACCTCACCTCTTGTGCTAAGAATAATATCGGCACTTCGTGGATTTTTAAAATGCCGTACTAGTAAATCTGGATAGAGCGGATAATCTAAATAAGCGGTGCCTGTCAACCATTCATCAATAGTGTGAAATTTTCCATCTATGAGGGCAGAAGCGACCTCGTCAGTATGATATCCAAACACATCGATGTCATCTTCATCACATATATAACGGGTTTTCATAGATTTTCCAGTACCCCGATATTCGATTTTCCCGGTTAGATAGGTATCTGAATTCTTCCCTTTTTTCTTCAAGAAGATTTCACCTTTATCATAGGAATTATGATTATTCCTATAATACATTAATCTGGTCCCCTTAATCTTAAAAAGCCCGTCCAGTAGATTTATTTCCTTAGGCCCATATGATGCTAATTCTTTTATTGAAGGATAACCCCATTGGTTCTTGCTTCTATTTCCAATAGTCCCATTAAAGTTAAAGAATCCAAGCCCCCCAAATTCGGCAAGATTCACATTACCTTGGTTATTTCTTTTTGGAAAATAGTTTCTTAAACCTTTTGTCCTAAAAAATCCCTCAAGAGTACCCAATTTTTTCGAGGTATAATTCCCATGATCCGAAGTTATTGCGATCGCAGTCTCATCTAAATAGCCCAACGCTTTCAAGCCGACCACCAATTGCCCAATAACTTTATCTATATGCATTAAGTTAAGGCGATATAATGTACTTTTATTCCCAAATTGATGCATCAATACATCAGAACTCATAAACCACAAAAGAGAAAGAATTGGCGCCTCTTTCATTTGAAAATATTTAGCGGGATTTCGGAAATTATCGAGAAGCTTATAAACAACAATAGTATTTGCGTATTCTATAAGGCGTTTAATGTTACGCCAATAGTTAATAATCAGATAAAATAATATTAATTGTCGCTTATTCTTAGGAAAAAAATAATCCGCACCCCGATTGATGAATTGGGTTATACTTGATTTATTTCCCTCTTCAACCATCTCGAAAATAGTTCTACAATTCTCTCCTAGATCTTGGTTTAATTTATAGATCTCTAATTTATTTGACCCATAATTTCTTAAAAGAGGAGGTATGAAATTCCTCCCCATCCAATTAAAATTCGGGATACCATGGCATAATTCGGTTCTATAATCTCCCGTATAGGTCCCTGTTATTGTTGAGACTTGCGTGGGATATGTGATTGAAGGAAAATCTGTGACGCAATTCTTAGAGTAAATTCCGTTTTCCATTAAGCCTTTAAAATTAGGGAGTAATCCTTGATCAATCATATCGAAGAATTGATCGGAGCGCACATCATCGATAATCACTAAAATAGCTCTATTAATAGTATTCATTAAAAGCCAGATAAAAATTTGATTTATTAGAAATATTTAATTTACAGTGGAATTTTTTTTAATAGTTAATAATAGTAAAAAAAGATATTTGCTTAGTTACTATCATTTTTTGATTAATTTTTTCTTTAATAATGAAAAACTATACAGCTAATCACTTTTTTAGTTATCTTCCTTTCAGAATAACTGATTCCCCCCCGGATATAGAACTTAAAGAATGACTGAAAGTAATAAAGATGTCTTTTTTTTGGTAATTGAAATACTAATTTAAAATAAAAGGTAATTTTTCTTTTTTAGTCTAATATATACTACAATAATTAATTTCTGAGAAGAAAAAAGCCTCTGGAGGGATTTGAACCCTCGACAACCTGATAGCTGTTCGAGACAATTAAATATGTTCCGAATACAAGTCAGACACTCTACCGCTGAGTTACAGAGGCAAGCCAGTAATAATATTAACTCTTATTTATAAAAACATCCGATTAATTTTTAATTTTGTGGTTTTTGTGGTCATAATCATAATAGAAACAATTAAAAAGCAAATTTACTTCTTTATTAATCAAGAAACAACTGAATAATAATATCGGTTTTCAACTGTTTTCAATTTGAATCTTCATAAGTGATATGAAATGCCCGACAAAGAGAAGATAACGGAATTAGCCTTTCGTAGATATAAAAGTGGGGAATCCTATGAAAAGAGCGTGTGGTATTTGGCGTATTATACGCTAAAAATTAACAAAAATATTAAAAACGGTGGAGCAATCCAACCTCTCGAAACTGACAATCTTGTTCTACTATTGAATGAAAATATTAATGGGTCTTTATTGGAACCCGATGAAGCAGAAGTTAAACTCCTTGCAGAACAGATTTATCATGAACATCCAGAAAAAAGTAAACTTCATTGGTTCATCGCGGAAAAAATCTTACTTCTTAAAGAAATAGAAGAGATTCTCAATTCTAGTAGAAATTAACTCGTTGAAAGAACATCCAATTAGATAGATATCTAACAATACATTTGACCCTAAATCTTTAAGTTTAGATATCAGTTTTCTTTATCTAATCCTATATATATTAAAAACATTTTTAGGTATTATTTATGGAACAATTCAAGGATTTGGCGGAATATGCGTTAAAAGAATGCCAGGAAACATATCCAGACTATGCGGAAGTCCGTCTTGAGCAAGACCAACGAGACACTGTATCATTTATCAACGGTAAGATGCATATTGGTAATCTTCCCATTGATCTTACGGATGATGCATTCACGAGAAAATTTGGTCTTAATATACGGATGATTGTAAATGGAGGAATGGGAATGACAACTACGAATAAATTGACAAAGCAATCGATACTGGAAGCAGTCAAGTATGCCTATAAGACCGCAAAGCGTAATTCAGAACAAAGAAAAGAGCCTATCAACATCAGTGAAGAAAAAATTTATGAAGTCTCCTGGCAGAGCTCCTATAATATCAATCCAACCGATGTGTCTCTTGAGGAGCGCATTGACTTTATTAAGCAATTTTTTCCAATTTTTGATGAAAAATATCCGATTGCATTTATTCATGTATTTGTATTAATCACGGAACAAAGAGATACATATTTTCTTACTTCTGAGGGTACCAGAATTAATGGTCATGTGCCAAGGGTTGCCTTTATACCCGTGATAATTGGAGTTCAATCTGGAGGTAAAAATGAACAAATGATGAGAACATATGCAACCTCATCAGGTTGGGATGAACTTACCTCTTGGAATATCGTAGAAGAGGTGAAAAATAATGTCGAAATCTTAGCCGATATTATTACCAAGGCAAAAAAACCTCCCGAGGGAGAGATTGACCTCATTTTAGGACCTGATGTATCGGGAATCATCGCGCATGAAAATTGTGGTCATCCACATGAGGCAGATAGAATTTTGGGCAGAGAAGGCGCACAAGCGGGAGAATCCTATCTAAGGGAGCATAAGCTAGATTTTAAAATTGGAAATGAGTGTGTAAATGTGTATGATGATCCGACTATTCAAGGTTCATATGGATTCTATTTATATGATGATGAAGGTGTGAAAGCTCGAAGAAGAGAGTTAATCAAAAATGGAATCTTTAATGAAATGCTTCAAAATAGAGAGACGGCTGCTTCATTTAATACGCAGAGCAACGCTGCGGCGCGAGCAGTAGCATATGATAGAGAACCCATTGTTAGAATGGCAAATACTTATTTTGCAGAAGGAGATTACTCATTTGAAGAAATGGTTGAAGATATTAAATTGGGAATATATATGAAATCCTTTACGGAATGGAATATTGATGACAAACGACTCCAAGCGAAATATGTAGGACAAGAGGCATATTTAATTGAGAATGGCGAGATAAAAGGTTTAGTATCGAAACCTATATTAGAAATATCTTCTCTTGGGCTTTTCGGAAGCATTGATGCCCAAGGTGATGGCACATCATTTAAATGGGAAGGGGCTTTTTGCGGTAAATCAGAACCCGGACAAGGGCTTCCAGTGTGGACTGGCGGTCCTAATATTCGACTTAGAGATGTAAAATTGGGAGGTGCGATGTAAAGATGGATAGAGAGATGGATAAAAAAGAGAACCTTGAGCATCTAAATGATCTTATCTCTTATATCAAAGCTAAATTAGAGAAATTTTGTACAGAATGGGCGATAAGTGGAATCTATAGCAATCAAAATCACATAAGATTTTCAGAAAAAAAAATCGATATTCATAAAAATTGGGATGAGATTCGATTTAATCTGTTTTTATCAAAAAAAAGAAGAACTTCCGAAATTACAATAAGCGATCTCCGAAAACCATCGATTGACAATACGCTTGAATATTGTGAAAAATTATTAGATTCCTCAAAACGTAATACCAATTTTAAAAAACTACCAACGGGCCCATTTACATACGATAATTCAATTCAGGCAATGATATATGATGAGAACGTGGTGGAATTACATGAAGATGCCACTGATTTAGTAGAAAAATCCCTCGAAACGTGCTTACAACAGGGTGCCGCTCGGGCGGCGGGTTCCTTTTTTTATGGTAGTATATTGAATATTTTGGAGACAAGTGAGGGGATAGCAGCCAGTTTCAAAAAAACTAACTTAAATTTTAGAATCAGAGCGTTTGCCGAGGATATGTACGCAACAGGTGAGGCATTATCAGTTTCTACCCATCTTAACCAAGAGTTCGATCCGATATCCGCGGGTGAGGAAGCGGGTCAAATTTGTAAACAAGCTGTAGGAGGAAAAAAAGGTGAGCCGGGAACGTATAACATTATAATATACCCAAAAGTTAGTACGGAAATCCAAGCACCCACCGCTGCGCTTGCGATGAATAAATACATAATGAAGATGGGGCTCTCATGGTTGGTGGGAAAAAAGCGGGGAGATGAATTTGGGAATGATAAAATAACAATATGGGATGATGGAACAAAGCAATTTGGTTTAGCAACTTCTCCATTTGATGATGAAGGCGTACCCAGAACCCGTACTGTCTTGATCAAAGACGGTGTTATTCAAAACTTCTTTACGAATACTTCACTCTCCGAAAGAGGCGAACAATCGACTGCTAACGCAGGAATTACGATTCCCAAACCGACTAATACAGTTTTCAAACCGGGAGATCACACTCTGGAAGAATTAATGGAAATCTCCGAGAGTCCAACGCTTCTAATTACTTCTACATGGTACACACGATATCAAAGTTATGCGCCGCCAGGAGTATTTTCCTCACTTCCGAAAGATGGTATGTTTTTAGTTGAAGATCGCGGCAAGCAATTAACACCAGTTCGAGAACTTCGCATCAATTCTAATCAATATGAAATCTTAAAAAACACAATCGCACTGGGAAAGAATAATAAACAAGTGGCTACATGGCTGAGTACCAGCAACAACACTGTGTTCGCGCCTTTTATGCTTATAGAAGATATTAAAATGACCACGGGCACTAAATAAAGAATTTATGATGACAAATAGATAAATTAGATACCTCTTATTTTTTTTTATTTTGCATCATTATATAATATCAAGAGCTAAATAGAAGTTTTATAATCCAATCCATAATATTATCTATTAGTTAGATATATTAAGAATAAATAGAATCGGTTTGTCTAGAAAAATGGCAAAAAAGAAATCCAAAAATGAGAAGGAAGAAGATAAAAAACAAACCTCATTAGTGTCTTTTGGAGCAGCGAAAGAACCAGAAAAATCCAAAGAAAAAAAGAAACCAAAAAAGATAGTAAAAGAAGAAATACTCCCTGATTCTTCAGACGAGTTAAAAGCTGCACGGTTGGCCAAGCAACAGCAATATTTGAAAAAAGAGAGAAAAGAATTGACAAAAGTTCCCGACGAATTATTCTTTAAGGGGAATGAGAAGCCTTTTGGATTAAAAGCAAATGATATTGAGTTGGAAAAAATTAAACGTGAGGGTTTTGAGTCGCGATATCTTCGCTATCTCATTAAAAAAGGTGAAATTGTGCAAAATCTTGAACGGGGGTTCTTACTTGATGTTGATTATGATGGCGGACAAAATAAGGCCTATTGTAAGTTTTATGATTTAGATTCCCACGAGATTAAAATTTGGATCGATACTACCGATCATGAACCATATTGTATCAGTAAACAGTCAATCCAGCAATTAGAGAATAACGTCAACCTGACTAATTATGAAGGATTCGTACGTTTTGAGGAGATAAAAAGATATGATCTCCTCCGCGATAAGGAAATTAAAGTTTCTAAAGTATATGGGAAAACTCCGACAGATATTGGGGGCTCGGGAACAAACATTCGGAGTATCCTAGGGGATGCTTGGGAGGCAAAAATCCGTTATCATCTTAATTATATTTATGATAGGGCTTTGATACCGGGATTAGTTTATAGAATTAAGGATGGAAAAATTGAAAAAATTGATTATCAAGGAGATCCAGAAGAATATGAAAAAGTGGCACGGGAATTACAAGACTTATTTAAGAATGAGGATATCACAATCCAAGATTTTGCTAAGAATAATATTGAATTATTCTTGTCTGATATTCCTGAAGTGAAGCGGATGGCGATGGACATCGAAGTGAATATGGAGCCCAACGAATATCTCATTCCCGATCCCAGACAAGCCAAACAAGAAGTCATAAGTATTTCTTTTGTTGCAACCGATGGACTGAAAATCGTGTATATGCTCGAACGAGACGGGTATGTTTATGGCGACCCTCATCAACATTTTCCAGAAGACGCAGAAGTTCTGTATTTTAGGTCAGAAAAGGAATTATTGACCGAAACTTTTCGGCTTATGTGGAAATATCCGGTAATCCTTACATTTAACGGAGATAATTTCGATTTGAATTATCTTTTTCATAGGGCTAATCGACTCAAGATAGAAAAGGATTTAAACCCTATTATCGTGAAACGCGGATACGGTTTTATGTCAAAAGCAGAATGCGACCTCCGTAAAGGAATTCATGTTGATTTGTTCAATTTCTTTTTTAACAGAAGTATATCGGGTTATGCGTTTGGAGGCGCGTATAAAAATAATTCCTTAAATGCTATAAGTGCTGCGTTATTGGGTGAAGAAAAATATCAACATGAAGAAGAAATTCATGAAATGGAATACAACATACTTTCATGGTATAATCTCAAGGATTCCATTCTTACCTTGGAACTTTCTAAATTTAACAATTCTCTTGTATGGAACCTCATTATCTTATTATGTAGAATAACCAAGATGCCTATCCATGATATGGTCAGATATCAAATTTCCTCATGGATTCAAAACATATTCTATTATGAACATCGGCAGAAAAAGTATTTAATCCCCCGAAAGGAGGAAATATCCGAACTCAAACCTGGGGGATATTCTAAATCCACCATTGATGGAAAGGGATTCAAGGGCGCATATGTGATTCCCCCCACACCGGGCATTCATTATGATGTGGTGGTAATGGATTTCTCATCTCTATATCCTACTATTATCAAAGAATATAATCTCTCCTATGAGACGGTACAATGTCCCCATGAAGATTGTCGAGATAATCTTTTGAAAGGAATCCCATATCATGTATGTTCTCATAAAATGGGTATATTTGCATATATCGTTGGATTTTTACGCGATATTAGGGTTAAATATTTTAAACCTAAGTCTAAAGATGAAACCTTATCTGAAAAACGTCGTGATTACAATTCAACAATTCAACAAGCGATTAAAGTGTTCATAAATGGGTGTCTTCCTTATAATGAAGAAGTCATTATAAAGAAAAAAGACAACAAAGTTTCAAAAATTAAATTAGGAGATTTAGAAAAAAATTGGACGGGAAAAGATATTTTATCCATAGAAAGGAATTCAGGTAAATTTGGACAAGGAAAATTTGTAAAGATTGTTGGATTAACCACTCGAAAAGCTAAGGAATACCTTGAAATCACTTTATCTGATGGTAGAAAAGTTCAATGTACTTCCAATCATATTATACCTAAAATTGAGAATTTATCTAAAATTAATGAAATTAAAGCGGGGAATTTGAAAGTTGGAGATGAGATATTAATTTTTCATAAAAATCCATTAAATAATAATCCTCCAAAAAAGATTTTTATTCCAAATTATATTCCAACTAATAATTTATGGGTCTCCTTGGAAAGAAAGGAATATAAGAAATATTCATATAGAACAAATGAATCAACAGATAATCCAATTATCAATTTGATAAATTCAAAGTTCAAATATTCAAAAGTAAGTAAAATTTACAAATGCTTATGGGATGAATTAGAAACCTCTGAAAAAAAGTTAATTGAGAAAGAATCTATAAATTATGATTTACATTTTTCTGTAAAATATGGAGAAGAATCTGGTAAGTGGATATTTTGTTTTCTAGATCTGACAATTGAATTTTTTGGTTTACTTGGTTGGTATATTGCGGAGGGGAGTATTGATAAAAACCGAATCTCAATAACTCAAAAAAAGAAATTGCATCCTAAACGATATAATTATATAATCTCTTTATTAAAATCTCTAGAATATCCATTTACTTATGATAATAAGAAGAATATAAGGATTAATTCAAAAGTGCTTAAGCGATTGTTCATTAGATTTTGTTCAAAAGGAGCAGCTAATAAAAAAATACCATTAGAATTATTGGATTATAAAAGAGCAAAATTCTTGCTTAAAAATTATTACCTCGGTGATGGTAATTTAAAAAAAGGGAAATGGATTCGTTATTCTACTAAGAGTAAACAACTTAAGAATGATCTAGTTTACCTCATTGGGGCATTAGATGGTTATTGCTCAGTTGTTAATCCTAAAAAACCCACAGATATATATCGAATAATTCAAACAGAAGGAAGAAAATATCGAAGAAAAGCTCATGGTTTAGTTAATTTTAACGGAACAACACCAGTTAGGATTAAAGATATTAAGAAAATTGTAAAAGAGATTAAAGTTTATGATATTGAGACTGCTAATGGATGGTTCATTGCCACTAATGGTATAGTAGTGCATAATTCATATGGTGTGTTTGGTAGTCGAAATTTTCCACTTTTTTGCTTACCAGTCGCAGAAAGCACAACCGGGATAGGACAGTATTCAATTAAAAAGACTATAGAAAAGGCGGAGAGTATGGGCGTAAACGTCTTGTATGGAGATACAGATAGTGTTTTTCTGGATAATCCTTCTAAAGAACAACTAAATAAAATCTCTGAATGGAGTAAAAAAGAATTAGACCTTGATCTTGAGGAAGAAAAAACCTATCAATTCTTAGCCCTCTCAGAAAGGAAGAAAAATTATATCGGAATTTATAAAGATTCCAAATATGTGGATATGAAAGGACTTCTCGCTAAGAAGCGGAATACCCCCGAATTTATAAAAAAGATTTTTGGCGAGCTCATCGAGATTTTGAAA
>WJIN01000039.1 GCA_014730295.1 Promethearchaeota archaeon
AAATAATTATTACATCACTCATTACAAAACTAAGGCTGTTTTCGTGGACGGATTTTGGTCTGATGCTGGAACTTTTGACACACTTATGAAGTCCAGTAATTTTATTCAATCGCAGCAAAAAGCGAACAAGAAATAGAATCATTCAAAAATCTTATTTTTAAATACTCTTTAGTATTATATAATCAAGAATGATGCAAATAGAAGGAGTTAAAATAAAAAATCTTACGCCGATCTTAGATGAGCGAGGGTATCTCCAAGAGTGTTTTCGCTCGGATTGGTCGATGTTTGAAAAGTTCGGACAAGCGTACATAACGGTTGCGTTCCCGGGTGTAGTAAAAGCATGGCATTCCCATAAAAAGCAGACCGATAATATGGTATGTATTTTGGGAAATGCGAAACTTGTACTTTACGATGGAAGGGAAAATTCAACAACTAAAGGTATTATTAATGAAATCTTTTTTGGAGAGAAAAATCCTCAATTAATTTCAATTCCTCCAGGAATATGGCACGGATTTAAAGCAATCGCCGGGAAAAAAATGATGGTGCTCAATTGCCCAACCGAACTTTATAATTATGAGGCACCGGATGAATATAGGTTGCCGTATGATACTGATAAGATCGACTATGATTGGGAAATCAAGATGGGATAGAATTTTACCTTCCACACTTCAAAATATTTCAAAGGTTAAATCAACTTAAGAGGCCCAAATAAGATGAAGAATGTAATGGTAACAGGGGGAATGGGATTTATCGGAAGTAATTTTATACGCTATGTTCTGAGTTCAATCCCCGATTTTAAAGTAGTTAATGTTGACAAGCTAACATATGCGGGAAATCCCGAGAATCTTCGCGATATTGAAAAAGAATATGAAAATCGTTATCAATTCTACAGAGCTGATATTTGCGATTTTGAGACAATCGATAAAATCATCTCCAGGCATCATATTAATTATATCATCAATTTCGCAGCAGAGTCGCATGTGGATCGTTCGATTGAAAATCCTAATATATTTTGCGACACTAACATCAGTGGTACGCAAACCCTCTTAAATCTCGCGAGAAAATATGAAATCGAGAAATTCTTACAAATTTCTACGGATGAGGTCTATGGTTCGCTAAATTTTGACGATCCTCCATTCACAGAATCGACCTTACTATCACCAAATAATCCATATTCCGCCAGTAAAGCATCTGCGGATTTACTGGTAAAATCTTATTTTAAAACCTATAATCTCCCGATAAACATTACTCGATGCTCAAATAATTATGGTCCGTATCAGTTCCCGGAGAAGATGATTCCCTTGATGATTAATAACGCGCTCAGTGATAAGAAGCTCCCGGTATACGGAGAGGGTATTAACATTCGGGATTGGATATATGTAACCGATCATTGTTCGGCAATTTTAAAAGTTCTACTTAATGGAAAGCCGGGAGAGGTTTATAACATAGGAGGTGATGGGGAAATATCTAATATTGAATTAGTAAAAAAGATTCTAAACCTCTTGGATAAACCGAAGTCATTAATTACATTTGTAAAAGATAGACCCGGTCACGATTTGAGATACGCTATTAATTATAGTAAGATAAATAGCGAATTGAACTGGGAGCCTACAATAAAATTAGAGGAGGGATTAAAATTAACCGTCGATTGGTATTTAAATAACCGAGAATGGCTTCAACATGTTATCTCAAGGGATTATTTAAATTACTATAAAAAGCAATATGGGACGATCTAATTGAAATAAAAGGGCAAATTATGGAGAAAATTCTTTTATTAGGGGCGAATGGATTTTTAGGCTCATATTTGATTGATACCTATCTAAAAAATACTCCTCTCCAAGAAGCATATTCTCTTATTGGGGCGGATTTAGAGAACTTTAATATCCCGAATACTATACCATTTCAATTTATGGATATGACTGATAAAAATCTTCTAAACGAGCAACTGCGTTCCATCTCGCCAGAAATCATAATCCTAACCGCAGCGATGACCGATGTGGATGGATGCGAAAATGAAAAAGAAAAAGCAAGACTTATCAATTTTGAAGGTCCTCAAGAGATTGCTAACATCTCAAAAAGAATCGGTTCGAAATTGGTCTTTCTTTCTACTGATTTTGTGTTTGATGGAATAGACCGACAGACCGGGTATAATGAGACTGATATTCCTAATCCTTTGAGTTATTATGCTCAAACCAAATTCCATGCCGAGTTAGCGATTATGTATTCTGAAATTGATTTTTTAATATGTCGTACAGCAGTCTTATATGGCTGGAATTCTAACAAGTTAAATTTTATTACTTGGATTTTAAATGAACTCAAACAAGAAAACGAAATAAAAATAACAACAACTCAATATAATTCTCCCACGTATGTAAAAAACCTCGCAGATATTATTTTTACTTTAATTAGACATGATACTCATGGTATTTTTCATACGGCAGGTGATTCAATTCTAAGTAGATATGAGATGGTTTTGAAATGTGCAGATGTATTCGATTATAATCCAAATTTAGTCATCCCGATAAAAGATTTTAAACAAAAAGCACGAAGACCCGAATTTGCTGGATTAGATATTTCTAAATTACGAGCTGAGCTTTCCGATGAAATAACAATATCATCTTTGGAAGACGGTTTAATTGATATGAAACAACAGAAAGTTAAATAAATTGTCAAGTTGAAACTAAACATGTTTGACTATATTTCATTTTTACTAAGATTTAATGTCTCTCCTAACAAAAAATAAAGCTCTGATTTTTAATATATGATCTAAAAATTGGTCTTAGCAAAATTTTTAAGATTCTAATTTCATGTGTAGTATATATTTGAAATAAAAAAATTTTGATGAATATTGTGGATAGGCAGCGAATATTAAAAGAGGCTCAGAAGATTGCCTCGAGCTATGCGTTTTGGATGGTCTCAGGCGACATTTCTCACCTCTACGGCAGAGTGTATGAGACTTCGGATATCAAATATGAATTGGAAATTAAATTTCCCGATGAGTTCCCGCAAGTGCCGCCTAAATTTATATATCATGAAAAAATTAAGGACCTTCTTGGGGAATTTTTATTAGAGACGTTAGAAAATTGGTCGCCAACATATAAAGTAATAGACGCGATTGATGAGTTGAAAATGAAAATCCAGAAAGCGCTAAATATTCCTATCGTAGAACCCGACCCACTACAAGAAAAGCCTGAAATCGAGTCTATTCCTAAAAAAGAAAATGAAGATACTGAATATGTATTGCCGGTAGAAGAGACATCTCAACCGGATTCAGAACAAGACTATATCACCCCCGATTTAAACGCCTATCCTCCCGAGGAAGAGATTCCGTATCTTACACCCGATACTGCGGGCGATAATTTGTTCTATGACGATACCACTGAGTCGGACTCCCAATCCCAACAACCAACTTCGACACAACCATCATCAACATCAGCATCAACCGAATCTAAACCAGAAACTCAAAGCTCGAATGATTCAGAATATCTCACACCTACCCAACCCAAGGAAGATTTTGAGGAATACCAATCAGAATATTCCCCGGAGGAGATGTTTATGGATTCAGATACCAACACACTTGCAGTTAATACAGAACTGGGTCTTATCCAGCAAACCTATGCCTATGATCAAAAGGGCTCAAGCGCAGCGGAAATCGTAATCTACCTCACAATTACGCTCACGAAGACGTTTCTCATCAATGTAGATTTTTCTAATTATCCGAAGCGACCCAATATAATATTCCCCGGAGAGGTTCGAAAATTAATCGGTGAGCCGTATAATTCACTTCAAACACTGAAAAACTGGAAAAAAAAGAACCCTCTGCATGTGGTTGATGTTCTTCACGAGCTTGAACAGAAACTATTCACTATTAAAACTATTGAAGACCAG
>WJIN01000315.1 GCA_014730295.1 Promethearchaeota archaeon
ATGGAGCAAAATTAAATGCCTTAAATTCCGAAATATCTCAAATAATCGTTTACGCTTATAGACCTGAAGGATATTCAGTTACCCTGAATAATTCTACTCTACAGAATCTGATAACATTTTCATGGAATTTCACCAAAATGATTTCACAAATATATTAGCTGGAACAATATTCTAATGTATCTCATTAATAAAAAATAGGCTTATCTTATATGCCTATAGACAAAAAGGATATCATTAATATTCCAAATTGCCATTCAGGGGGCTTGATAATATATCAATGGAAATATCTTTAAATTTTTAATAATTAGCTTTTTTTAACTTTTTCTATGTAGGTTTATCTTATTTTACTGATACTCTTTAGCTAAAATGAGAGTGACGTTAATTATTCAAAAACCTAAGTTAATCATTTTGGTTGTTCTTCTAAAGATATTTAATATATGAATTATATAAAGATGATATAAGAATATATCAAAAATCAAAAGTCCCAAGATGTAATTATGGAGAAAAAATTCATAAATCCTCTCAGTATCAGCCTTAAATTATGCGCTCTAATCTTTTTGATCTTATCATTAGTTTTTCCTTGGAATAACCTTACCTCAGAGGATTATTCGGCTACTGCCGCATTATTTATTAATATCTTGTTGATTGCATTTATTGTAGGTGTTTCGATAAGCTTTATAGGTTTTTTGGATATGGCGCGAATAAATCTTGTTGAAGATATCGGTATTATTGTTGGGATTATTTCACTAAGCACCCAATTAATCCTAAATCTATTGATGACAGTGGTATTTCCTTCCTATGGGATTCGTCTTGAATTTGGTGCATACTTTGGAATTGTTACCATATTACTAATCTCAGTTGATAAATTTTTCTTGAGAGAACGACTCTTCCAAACATTTTTCAAGAAAGTCGAAGAGAAGCGAAAAAATAAACAAAAATTAGACGAATCAGAGGAAACTCTAAGATTAATGGAGAGAGATAATATGGTTCCCACAAAAATTAGCAATGAAGAGCAAGAAATTCAAACAGATCATAAATACAAGCCGAAAACTCGTGAGAAAAAGACTCGTTCATATAAGATTGAATTAATTTCGCTCTATAGCATTCTTTTTAAAATCGTAGCTATCATTTTTCTTTTAGCAATTCTCACAGTTCTAATTCCTAATCTTGATTTGAGCGATTATAACATTTACGGTGAGATTTTTATCAGAATATTAGTTTGGATGTCAATAATCGGACTTCTTATTAGTTTCATCGGAATTATCAAATCACAATTCACATATGTTTTGGAATTAATTGTTCTTATGATTTCGTTTTTTAGTATAGCAGCTCTTATCGTGATTCAATTTGCTTTTATTCTCCTCGGAAATATTCCTAACGTAGAATATGAGCTTACCTTATTGATTATTTTTCTCGACCTCTTGATAATTTCTGTTGAAAAGTTCATATTCAGATCATATTACAGAGAATTAAAGCAAAGAGAACAAAAGGAAGAACCCGAAGACGAAAGAAAACCTATTTTAGATAGGTATGATCGGATGGATACTAGAGCCGATTTTCCCGAAAGATGGGCTCTTATACATGGTAAAAAGCCAACCGAGAGAGAAGACTTCGAACATTTTCAGGAGATAACCATTGAGAAATCAAGTTCGACGTACCATCCTAATTTTCTGCATTTACTCATACAAAATCTGGTGGAAGATAGGGGTTTTCGTTTAGAAATCTCTGAAAAGCCGCTCCCTCAAACAGATGATAATTCATATAGCTTCTATGATCTGAATGGCTCTATTAAGGGAAGCATTCGGGTGAAATTGGGAGGGAAAATCGAATTCGCAAGTATGAGTATTCTATTATTAGGGATTGGTTATCTATTAACTTCAATACTTTTGCTGATAGCCGATTTCATTCAAAACGGCATATTCGGCTCGATATCTTTCATATCTGCATTTATTCTTATTCCCTTATCTTTTATCTTTCTGATCTATTATATAATTCAATCGTTAAAGAGATCCTCGTTGAGAGAAATCGGTTATACTAATATATATGTTCTTGAACGTGGGAGTGCATATTATGGGAGGGAATATACCGGAAAGGATAATAATGAGACAGAAAAGATGTTTCATAATCCAGCAATCGGATTTAAAATGATACTTTCTTTTGCCACCTGCGTGAAAATGATGGATATTGATGATGCGAAGAGAGATCTGGATGAGATCATCGGACAGGTTAAGAATCTATAAATTTCAAATTTAATCGTTATTTTCATTTTTTCTTTTTGAATTGTTTTTTATCTTATTGGTCACCCATTTTCCCCAATCTTCACATATTTTTGTGTGAATTCTTTATACCCTTCTTTTATTAAAGACCTTATTTTGATAATCGACCAAGCAAAAATGATGATGAATCCTAATACTAAGAGTGCTGCTATTATCTTCAAGATGAATTCCTCCTCAAGCCCCCAGATTAAGAAAAAGATTATTATGCAAAAGATTAAAGATCCCGTAAAAAAACCCATATAACTCCCCAGAGAGATTAAAGAATTCACTATCTTCTCTAAATTCGTTCCTTCTTCCTCATTTTTATTCATAATATTACAATTTTCCTCACTTGTATTGTATTCTTGTAAATATTGGCTCAAAGTGTTATATATTTGTTGATTATATGAAT
>WJIN01000316.1 GCA_014730295.1 Promethearchaeota archaeon
ATCTCTATTATTTTTAAGAAACATTAGGAAATTACAAATCTCTTCACTGCTAAGGAAAATGTCAAAACCAAAAATGTCGATGAAATTAGTCGTTATTGGAGACGGAAGTGTTGGAAAAACAACACTTTTACACCGGTACATCAATAGGGAGTTTATCGACACCACAACCATGACTATCGGTGTTGATTTTTATGTAAAAGAAATCGAGATTGAAGATACCATTTGTCAGCTCAATTTATGGGATATTAGTGGACAGGACCGTTTCTTTTTTATGGTTGATAAATATATGCGGGGAGCAAGTGGGGCTCTTTTATTGTATGATATTACAAGTATGACTAGTTTTGTAAATTTGGATAAATGGGTTAAAATTTTAAGAGAGAAGAACACCTCGAATTCGGAAATTCCTATCATTCTAATTGCTTCAAAATATGATTTAGAAGAATATTCAATCGTTGGGGATCTCTACGCTAAAAAGAAACAAACTAATTTAGGTTTAATCGATTATATAAAAACCTCTTCTAAAACGGGCAAAAATGTGGATTTAGCCTTTAAATCTATTGCTAAATATATTTTAGAACAGAAAAAGTCTGACTAATCCTAAAAATCCTTCAGAGAATTGTAATATCTAATTTTATTGAATGTATGAAAGGTGGATTTAATAAATAGCTATTCAATTCAGAACAATATATAAATCTATTAGTTTTAATAGCTAAAAACATTTACACTATTACGTAATTTAATATTAAATTTGTGATAAGAATGAATGAATCAACAGAAAAGGACACAAGTGAAGATAGCCGATCATTTTCTAAAAAAGCTAAAGACTATTTTAAAAATTTGGTGGATTTCTCGTCTTATGATACAAAAACAATTCTATTTATGATTTTAGTAGTGATATTAGTTGGTGTTTCTTTATTCCTTATATATATTCTCATTTTTGAAGATCCAACGATACTCTATAAAATAGTTATCGACTGGTTTGTAAATCCAATTCACCTTATTGGAATCTGGGGAATATTTTTATTTGTCGGTGTTATGGCCATTCAAGGGCTGATTATACCAATTCCTTCCGAAATAGTATTATTTGCCTCAGGTATGATCTGGGGGTTGTGGGTTGGAGGAGTAATGGGTATAATCGGTTCCGTAGCAGCTGGAATTCTCTGTTTTTATATCAGTAGGAGAGGTGGAAGACCACTGGCTGAAAAATTTGTAGGTTCGACGGCAATTGATATGGCAGACAATTTCATTCATAAATATGGTATTGGAGCTATTATATTCGCTCGGTTTCTTCCTTTTATCGCGTTTGATCCGATTAGTTATGCCAGTGGTATAGTCGATTTAGATTCGAAAAAATATACTCTAGCAACCTTTATCGGAAGTATTCCGCGAGCCTTTTTCTATTCCTTTTTGGGATCTACTTTAAGCGCTGGACTCACTCTACCTGTAGATCTCTCTGAACTCCCCCTTGCTGAGATCGAAGCACAAGCTAATGCGTTTAATTTGATTCTTGTGATAATCGCGCTAGTTTTGGGTGTGATGTTTATCGCGTATTATTTGGTAAGTAAATATTGGAGTAAAAAACTAGAAAAGGAATAAATTAAGAAAGACAACAACTGATAGGAGGTGTAAGTTAATTGGAAAAAAACGAACAATATCAAGGATATCTGATAATGATTTTAGCGGTATTCTCTTGGAGTTTTAGTGAGATCATCGTAAAATTAATTCATGGTGCTGTAGGTGCGTTAACTCTATCATTTTTCCGTTTTATTATCGGCGGACTTTTTCTATTGCTTATTTTAGTGGCAAAACGAGATTTTTCTGGACTATTCTCTATTATTAAAAACAATTTCGGTCTTTTTCTCATTTCTAGCTGTTTTGCGTTTGGATTTTCAAATATTATTTATTTTATTGGTGTGACCTTCACACAAGCAAATATCGCGGCTACGATATATACTACTTATCCCATTTGGATAACTATATATTCTATTTTCCTTTTAAATGAAAAACAAAACCTCAAATTTAAGTTTTTTGGCATTTCTATCGGAGTTGTGGGTGTCAGTATCTTAATGACACATTTCAACTTTGCTGGATTATTCTCCCTTGAATATTTAGTAGGAAACATATTAGTTTTAATTGGGTCAATCATGTGGAGCTTGTATTCTGTGTTAGGGAAAAAAATTCAGCAAAAAGAACCAGAGATCTCAAATTGTGCTTTAAAATACAGCACATTGTCGTCTCTGTTCGCAGCTATACCTGTAATTATCATTCTACCTTTTACATCAGAGTTTCAGACTTTTCTTATATATAGTGCGTATGAATGGTTTTGGATTATCTTCTTAGGGGTAATATCGACGGGGTTTGGAATTTGGCTCTTATTTGAAGGAATTAGTAGAATGGAAGTTTCAAAAGGTATGTCATTGGCCTTTTTTAAACCGATATTCGCCACAATCCTTAGCTTTTTTATTCTTTCTGAGACTCCAACAATAATACTGTTAATTTCTATATTACTGGTAGTCATTTCCATCATTTTAATAAATCGAAACCCAAAATCTCTCCCAAATAATAACTAAAAAAGTTATATAGGATTTAAATTCGAATTCCTGCACAGTTTAGGTTTAGTTACTTTTCAATGGTGTAAAGTTTGTTCGTGATATTTGATATAAAATGAACATTTTTGTCATTATTTTTAAGATTGCGATTTTATCATATTGATAGAATAATTAATAAAATACCCTAAAAATTCAAATGAAAATTTCAGTTAATTTTTCGCACCTTCTTTTAGAAAATTCATTAGAAGACCTAGATTGGTTGAAAAATGAATTTATGATGCTATTTGGAAAAAAAGAATTATATGAAGATGATATTGTTCTCGCAAAGAATGTTTTGGATTATTTTATTGAAAATCTAATGCTCCATCAAGATGGGGTTTTTCTAGAAAGACTTTCTGGTACATTAAAAGAACTTCAATCAAATTATCCAAACCTTTTCAATTAAATATTCTCGTATCTAACTTTAACGGATTTTACAAACTCCTTTAAAGATGAGATTTTCGCTCAGTTTAACAGATTTAACCTTAATATAAATTATAAAACTCTCTAAATTTTTTACCTAAAACAGAATTCTTTCTATTCTAACTGAAAGTAAAATAAAGGTTTTTATAAGAGAGTAAGATATAAAAATATAAGGATATATGAATAATTATTTCAAAGATTCATCTTTTTTTCATGGAGCGAATAGCAATAATATATTGGAATAAGAGCAGCGGACCAGAATCGGTTTTACAATATCCTCCAGAAGAGGATTCTTTATCAAAGGACCTCCTTCTAAAGATATGGGCGAAACATGAACTAAGCAAAGATGAAAAAATGGTCGATTTTATTCCAGAAAATTCAGATAAGCGCTATATTTCCATCATCCAGAAATATGAAGGGGAAATTTATTTTTTAGTTTTGGTTTATCAAAAGACAGATAGTATAGATACAATCATAGCCGAATATCCCGATATTTTAGCTAATATATCAAAAAATCTTATTCAACTAATTAATACAAATAAAATAACCAGGGCAATTTCAGAAGCTTTCAATACCATAAAAAACTATTCAAAATTGGATAAAGAACAAAACTATCTTAATTTTTTTAAAGATAAAATTAAATTTACCATTCTAAAAATTTTAAGAAGTGGTGTAATATCCAAGAACAAACTGAAAGACATTTTAAAGCATGATTATGGTTTTACCACAATAAATATTGATTTAATCTTAATGTCATTTATTCGAGAAAATCTAATAGTTAAACGAAACGTTCCTGGGAGTGTTGATTGTTATTTTCTTATAAACGATTTAACTTGTACTCGATTACCTCCGCAAAATATATCAAAGTTTTTCGAAAACATCGATCATCCTAATAAAAATGAAATAATCTATAAATATAAAAAAGCTCTAGTTAATTTCTTTAATAATTATGATTGTACTCAAGATAATAATTTAACGATAATATTAAACCTTCTAAGCGATAAATCCGTTCTCCCTCTAATTAAATCACTGCGAGAAACCCATCTTACAGTTAAAAAAACTTTAAATACGCTGAATAACAATGAAGGGCTTTTTAATGAATTATTGAACCAAAAATTCATTTTTGAATCAAATGGTTTTGTATTTCTTTTAACTGACATACGTTTCATCAAATTTATACCTTCTTTTATTATTAAACAGTTAATTTCGAAATACGAAGAAGGCCAAATTTCTCTAAATGAATATCTTTCTCATGTTGAAATTTTACTGAAATTGTTACGAGAAACCAAAGACATTCGCTATGAAATCCTATAAGAAGTAAAGGAAAATTAATAATTCAGAAATTTATTCGGGATTAATTTTAGTTTACTTATTTTTTTGGCTATATTCTATGGATATTGCTGCTTTTCTTGGAGAATACCAGAGAGTATTTCAAATTGAATTCAAGGAATTCTTAACCATTTACCTTGTCATATTCGTAATAATCTTGTTGGTAACGGGGGTCTTATTTGCTAGAGATTCGCTTAAGTCATCTGAGGCAGAGGTGAAGTTAAAAGGAAAATTCTTGTTAGCCGCTTTCATTTCTTTTAGTGTGGGTGCGGCACTTGATGCAATTACTGGACTAATCTTTTCAGATATATTAGAATTTCCACTAAACAGTCCAATAATTGCAATTTTTGTTATAATAGTGAGGAGTGTATTAATCTCAAGTGCAATTGAATTCTATGCAAGGTTTATTTTACCCCCTTTCATAAAATGAATTTTTCAAAAGGAAACCTAAAGAAATTTCATTTTCTTTTTTTTTAATAATCGCATTCTATAAAATCGGAAGGTCTAATTCTTCACTATCAGTGGGAGCTCTTCCGTTTCCGTATATTTGATATAATACAGTTCTTCGGGAACATTCTTGAAAGCTTTCGAATATATTTTTATGTTTATCATACAAAGCACAAGTTTCAAAAATTTTTGGATTCCAAGGAGAAAGTGGACTGCCCGAATTATACCAAAGCTTTTCTTGTTCAAGAATCTGCTTAAAATCTTCAATCTTAATTACATTCTCAAGATCTTGTTTATTTAACATTACTACCATAGGAATTTCCTTTATGAGCTTTTGATCTGCTAGATTCTTAAGTTCTTTAAGAAATTCAATATTTTCTTCGATTAAACGTATTTGTGAGTCTACTACGAAAACAATTCCATCCGTCCCTTCGAAGACTCTTTGTCTAAGAGAAGAAAAACTTTTCTGACCCGCTACGGTATATACAAAGTAAAAAACCCTCTCTTGTTTTTTAGATTGAAACAGTCCCCTATCAAAATAAAGAGTTGACCCGCTACTTCTTCCTATCTTTGTTAAATTTCCGATGGGAACAATATCTTTTTTCTGCTCTTTTGTAAGACGAAATAACGTATCTAAAATTGTTGTTTTCCCTGATGCGTACATTCCAAAAAAAAGAATCTTTATATAGATCTTTCCTTCTTTTACTAAGACCATTTATTTTTCCACAAATTTTCAAGTATTTATTTCGCTTCCTCTCTTCTAAGAATAGGATTTCTTAGTAGAATAAACTTTGGAATTTCTATATATATATTTATTATCTACACTTAAATAATTTATTTTGTTCTAAATTATAAAAATTTTCCAAATTCTTTCATCAAAAGAAAAGTTAGAATAAAAAGAAATAAATTATTTATACCTTTCTAATAAGAATTGGGCTAATCTCCACTGTTTTCTTACATTTTCATAGACATTAGGCTCTTGTTCTTCTAAATATTTTTTGAGTGTATCCCAATTCTCTTTATTTTCATTGGGAATATCACTTAATAGATCAATAAATTGTTCAAATTCATTTGGAAAGATTAACTCATCGTTTACTCTATTTGCCTCATTTGAAAGCAAGAAAAGAAAATAATCATTCAATTTTTGCGGTTTCATAACACTTGGAGGAGCATTTCCATCACCAGCTTTATCCCCGCGTAATAATTGAGTATCAACCATAGTGGGCAAGATCATATTAATATTAAAATTTTCACGTCTGTATTCTAACGCTAAGGCTTTTTGAAAACCTACAACAGCATATTTACTTGCTGTATATGCAGCGAATTTCGGCATTGCCGCAGGATATGCGGCGCTTCCGGTAATGATGAATTGGGATTTATCTTTCTTGTCATCCTTTTTTAGATGCGGAAAGCAAGCCTTAAAGGTATGAAAAACGCCTAAAATGTTTACATCGAGAATTTGAGAAAATTTATCTGATGCGAACTCATGGGTATCCCATCTTCCCGACATTCCTGCATTTGCTATGACCCCATTAAGCACCCCGTATTCATTGCTAAAGAAATTAAATAGTTCCTCTACTTCTTCATAATTGGTAATATCCGCCGTTTTTACCGCAACTTTCACATCCGAATTTACTTTTTCAATCTCTTGTTTAGTTTCTTGTAATTCCTCTAGAGTTCGGGAGGTCAGACCAATATTTGCGCCCTCTTTACCACACGCTATGGCAATTGCTCTCCCGATACCTCGACCAGATCCCGTGATCACAATATTCTTGTTTTGTAATAACATTATAAACCAACATACTGTTTTTATTATTTTATTATAATATTTTTAGGGATTATATTTAATCAATTTTGTTATGGATTAAATGATGTTTTTTTGATTATTAAATAGATTTTAAATATTGAATTTCGATTCATTTTTATATTGAAAAAGCAAATTCTATGAAAAGCTCAATATTTATAAAAAAGTTCTTCTATTAAATGAATAATTAACCCTTATTTTAATATAATTTTTGGGATAAGAGCTTAAATTAGGGTTTTGAGGTAAGATAAATTTGAAAAATAAAAAAAGTATTTTAATTATTGGATTGCTTATTTTAGTACCCGTGCTTTTCTTTTCTAATAATTATAAATTGGAGAATAAGCAACTCAGTAAAAACCTAAATATCTCTTCAATTGAGAATTTTAATTATGATTGGCAAAATAACTCGAATTGGCATAAAGATGACAGTATTTCTACAGCGGAGTTAGATCTTATCTATTCTGAAGAATTCTCTGAAGATAAGAACTGTCTTTATCAGTGGACAAAAATAATCTATAAAGATGTTGAAAATTCAGAGGTTGCCTTCCGATTTACTTGTACTTTCGAAAATGGAGATGGTCTTGATTTTGCGAACAAGAAAGTAGTAGATTGGAATCAATTAGATTATATTCATCCAACCCTTACAACAGATACACCCCTTTCTTCTGAAGCAGCATTAGGAGATATGTGCCATTCTGAAAGATATTTTAACGGTTTTGACATATATAATGGCACGTCTGCCTCAATCAATTTTACAAGGAAAATTTATGGTGGCTATTCGATAGTTGAGCCAGAAAGAGAACCTATTGCTAAAATTGACTTTCGAAGCTCTCCAATTAGGATAGGAGATACTTCAGTACGTACTGAGGATTATATTTCTGATGAGAATATAGTCTCTAAAAAAAGTATTGTGAATTTGGATGTACACTTAAACGCCACTATGGGAATTGAAGGAAATAATGTATCGATACCCGTCTTATTTACATTTGAGATAAATCATACTCTTGACTATACCAAATATAAATACGGGATGAATGTAAATTGGTCAGTGATGAAGGATTTTGCAAATAAAGCTAATCTTCAAACAGGCGATTCATATTTCTTGATTTCTAAAGATGGTTTACAGATGACGATCTATGAACCAGAACAAGTAGGGTATTTTAGTTTTGAGACAAATACCAAAAATGATACTGCATATTTCAGAAGAAATAATTATGATCTTTCTCGATTTGAATTCACAACTAATTACACAATCATGAACAATGGGATACCAAATATTAATACTAACGAAACCGTTAGGAAATACTTCCGAGATGCGGGGAATAACACGGTTGATCACAGTACAGAGTCGAGAATTTTCGTTATATATGATGGGTTTGAATATAATATCTCTTCTGGTTTTGAATTCGATCCAACTTTTACAGTGTTCATTGTAGGGGGTTCTGAAATTCCGTTTTTAGACGTGGTGATAATTATTATCATAATCAGTTCTATAGCGTTTATAGCCATTGGAGGGTATTTATTATATCGAAAGAAGAAGAGAAGTACTATTGCTCATTTTAATTAACTATTTCAATTTATTTTTTTTCTACCTTTTATTATCTATTGAGCTCTAAAATATAATCAGCCGCTGTTATCCCTGTATACATAGAAGTGGGATATCCACCCAGAAATAATTCTTTACTTGCATACAATCCCGCCATTAGTAAGTTTTTAATGGGGGTTTTAATAAGTAATTCACGGTTAAATCCCTCTACTTTTGTTAAATCTCTTGACCATCCCGCAATCGAACCTCGAAATCGTTTCCCCCAATCTCGGTACGTTAAGGGTGTAGCAATTTCCATCTCGATAATGCTTTCCGATAAACCCGGTAAAATCCCTTCCACCACTTTTATAAGTTTCGCCGCTAATTCGTGTTTATATTCCTTATATCCCTGCTTTCTTTTTTTTACTCCAGTTCTCCATTTTTCCATGAGATCATAAGAAAAATTTACCCGTAAAAGGATACTTTTTTTATTCTCTGGGACGAAATCGTCAGATTTCTTAGACCAAAAGCAAATTTCGATTTCTTTATTTTTAAATGTACTCAAATCTTCATCTTGCTCAGCTAAAGTACGACCAGGTTTCATTTGATCCCTATAAAAAACGTGGTCAGCTCTCATCTCTCGTAAATCAACGTTTTCTGGATCTATACCGAGATATACACAAAATTCAGAACCTGTAAATGAATTCTTTTTAATTTTCAAATAGAAATCCTCGGGTATTTTTGCTTTATCAACTAATTGTAAGAAAGTCGTTTTATAATCCGCATTTGATATGATATAATCAGAGTAATAAGTAGTTCCTCCAGAAGTTATGACCCCTTTAACATTTCCATTTTCAATGATTATTTCTCTAATTGGAGTGTTGAGCTTAACATCACCCTTTTCTGATATAATTCTATCATATAATAACTCGTTTATCCCATGAATTCCGTAAGAAGGAAACCAGATCCCTTTTTCTGACATCACATTCCACATAAACGCCAGATGAAGCATAGACATAACGGGCTCATAAGTACCTTGAGATCCCAATAGCTTTTTCAGGTCTGAATTCTCTATATAGTTGTCTAAAAATTTCTTTGAAGAGACATTTGAGAATTCTTTTATTAATTCATATTTCTTCTTATTTTGCCCCTTCATTTTAGATTCTGCTTCAAATCTCTTCTCTCCTATGAGATAATCTGGATTCCATTCATAAATATTATCAACCACCTCAATTATTTCATTTAACTTGTTAAAGAACTTCGAAATACCGTTTTTCTCATTCGGAAATTTTGTGATTAAGGAATCTTCGAGATCCTCCAAGGGTTTTGAATAAATTATATTAATATTAGGAGATATTAGCTGGAAATGACTTCTTTCATATGATATTTTTTGAGTGATTCCTATGTCTTTGAGAATTTTTGACACTAGATCTGGATAACTAAACGAAAGAGGTCCCATGGGGAAAATGAATCCCCCTCGGCGAAAAATATGGCTTGTCCCCCCTATATGATGGATTTTCTCTAAAACGATGATTCTTTTTCCACTGGAAGCAAGTTTCGCTGCGGCTGTTAATCCACCGACTCCCGCCCCAATAATTATAATATCATACTTCAATAAAATCCAATCCTTAGAAAATAGTTTTATTTAGTTATTATAACTTATCTCAATTCACATTTATATTCCACTTTTATCAAAAAAAAAAACACAAACTCGAGAATTATTATACACTTTTATTATATTCTTTAAGCAAATCCTATTGAATTTTTCTGAATCAAAATCTAATAATTTTTTTAGTTTATACGATATTTCTACAATAGTACGGGAAGTAAATAATTAAAATTTGAGCGTATAATTATGCAAGAATCTTCTGATGAAGAGTGGAGCTATGATTTTCTTGAAAGGTTGGTGGAAGATGTCGAAGAGAATAAAAATCTTCGCCAGTGTATCGAGTGTGGTCGTTGCGTAGGAGGTTGTCCCGCATCTCGTATTTCTAATTTTAATATTCGCAAAATAATTAGAAAAGTTTTACGGGGGGATAAAAGTGTTTTAAAAGATTCAGATATTTGGTATTGTTTTCTCTGCGAACGATGTAAAAGGGTGTGCCCAAAAGAAAATGTTAATATTCCCTTACTTATTTTAAACTTACGTAATGAGTCCTTTAAAAAGGGGTACGGACCGCGTTATAATGATTTAACTAAATATGTTGAGATGTCAGAGCGATTTTTAACCAATGGTTCTGTCTTGGATGAACCTCTTGATGGTCCCTTGCCTAAAAGAAGAATAAAAGAATTAGATAAAATATGTGACTTTGCTCGAATTAAATATGTGTTCAAAGCGGTTGAACATCAGAATAAGAAAGAGAAATCTAAAAAATCTTCAAATAAAGAAGATAAAAAATTAATGTAATGGTATTTAAAAATGGAAATTACTAATTTAGCTCTTAATATTGAAGAAATTAAAGAAAAATATCCCGATAATCCTTTGGAATTCTTTAAAGGAAAAAGATTGTGTCTATTTAAAGCATGCCTAGAGAAATATTTTCCAGGTGTTCGGTTTGGTATAGAAAACTTATTAGAAGCATTAGAAATGGAAGTGAGCATCTGTGAAAATCAATCCTGTTGTTCTGGAACATTTTTTCAACGAAATCTAATCACAAGAGCCCAATTTGCGGCTATTAATGAGCGGAATTTAAATGAAATAAATAACCAAGCAGATATTCTTCTAGTGAGTTGTAATGGTTGCTATAATTCTCTTCTAAGAGGCAGAGACTTCCTAAAAATTCCAGAGGTTAAAAGGAAAACACAGAGAATTTTAGATGAAGTTGAAGAGAAAATGGGTGGAGAAGCTTATCCGGGACAGTATAAGATTTTAGAAAATCCCAACTTACGCATTGTTCATGATTTAGATTTAATCTATCTTATTCGAGACCAATTATTACGAGTATTAAAATATGATTTGAAAGGATTGAAAGTAGCGGTTCATTATGGATGCCATTATCTAAATCTCGAAAGAGATCGTGATGTGGAGACATATTTGAAGGATAAAACAAAATTAGAGGAATTAGTTTCTCTTTTTGGTGGAATACCAGTTGATTATTCTGAAAGAGAAAGTTGTTGCGGATGGGGTGCGTCACAAATTGTGCTTCATCCTGAAGATGCTTTGAAAGTAACTTATAAAAAACTAAAAAGTGCTGAAAATGTAAATGCATGTTTTCTCTTGATGCCGTGCCCAACCTGTCTTTATACTTTAAGTAAGCCCGAATTTCGCGAAAAAATGTGTGATATAGCGAATGATAATTTAGAAATAGCTACTATTCATCTAAACGAACTTATAGCAATTTTACGCGGTTGTGAAGAGGAGCAATGTGTTTCTTTACGAAGGGAATCCCCACGAATTCACTTAATTTATGAGACTATAACTGCTGAAGACTAATTTAAAGAATACCATATAGAAGAACTTTCTTATCATAACTGAAAAAAAGTGCAATCTCCACTTGTTATTAGAGACTTGGTCATTAAAACTTAAACTTAATAGCAAGAAATTCTTTCTTTTCTTTCTCGTATTTAATAAAATATGGATATTTCAGAAAGGATTGTTATTAACGAGAAAATATGTCCGGGAAAACCATGTCTTAAAGTTACTTGACTTTCTGTCTATTTTATTTGGAACCTATTAGCCTCTGGCTGGAATTTTAAAAAGATTCAAGAAAAATATTAAATCGAAAGAGATTATCTCTTAGCAGTTCTTAAATACGCGTCTATTATCATAAGAGAAGGGGAAATTTTTTAATTATCCACATAAATACAATTAGGAGCCAAATGAGTAATCCTTCCTAACTTCTGGATCGCCTATTAAAAAGCTTATGAAATAGGACGCTTCAGATTGGACAATTGGAAGTTTATCTCTATTTACTCTCTTCTATAGCTCCACGAGGGCAAGAATCAATACAGATAAGGCATCCAATGCATTTATCTTCTTCGAATTGAACCGATTCATCATCTTCAAAATGTAAAGCATCGGTGGGACACAGGGAAACACATGCTCCACAGTTAATACAGAGATCTTCATCTACCAAAACTCTTCCTTTTCTATTTACATATATATCATTTTGTCGCAAGGATGTAGTTATGGTGTCGATTTTAGATTCGGGGACATCCAAAAGCAGATTTATCCCTCCAGAACTCGTAGAAAATTTCAATATATTAAATGAGATATCATGCTTCAAAATCTCATTTATGATACGAGAGTAATCATCGATTTGCTTAATCAATCGAAACGGAACCATTACATTAATAATTGTCATTTTTACATCAACTCCTCCGAAGATATTATTCCCACCACTATATTCTTATCGTTAACAACTGGTAAAGCCGAGATATCATGTTTTCTCATTTTTCTTGAAGCAACATCTACGGGTTCATTATCTGTAGTTGTGATGACCTTTTTTGTAATAATATCCATCAATTTGCTTGCATTTCTAGCTACCGCCTTAGTGATATCAAAAGAAGTGACTATGCCTTTCAATTTTTTTTCTCTATCCGTAATAACAATGTGGTTTATGTTTTGATTAATGATTTTATTTGCAACTATTTGTATATCACAGTCCTCATAACAGATCACAGCATCTTTTTTCAAATCCTTTACAAATTTTATTTCGGATGTCTGTCTCATAGATTTATAATTGGTTTTAGTTGGTGGTGTTTCAGCAGGTGAATTTAAGAAAAATTCTCCATCTTCAATCCATTCCTTCAATTCTCGAGCTATTTTGCGTGCATGATATAACGAGGACATAGATGAGCATTTGATCTCTTTTCCGTTTAATGTGACCGACCCACTTTTTAATTCTTTATAATTAGTTTTCTCTAATACAGGACGATTCCTTCTTGGTACACCATAATCAACAATATCGGTTATGATATCTTCGTCCTTAATAGCAGTCTTTTTAGCAAGTCTCTCGTTTAAAATCGGGATTGGAATCCCCACTCCACAAAACATTGACGTTCCATACTGTTCATAGTTGACTCCTCTTAAATATTCTGGACTCATTTCTTTTAGATTTCCTTTGACAAATAATGTGCCAAATCTTTCATTAGGATTATGTTGAGTACCTTGACCAATAATATATCCCGTTCCACCTCCCAAAAAAATACGCGTGCCAATTCCAATCGTTTCATAATCGGGATCATTTGTTAAGGGATTTAAGCATCCAGCACCAGAGTAGTGCGCATTTCCGAAATTAGGAAGCAATTTGCCCATATATGTATAAAGCGTTCTCTCTGTACTATTAACCGCACAAACATATCTCTGATAGGCATTTCTTGGATTACATAGAATTGCTTCATTTAAATCATCAATCGTAAAATATGTGTCAATCTCACCTAATGGATAACAGTCTGTGGTATTTGAAACACCTCGCAACCGAATTGGTTTTCCTGAAACCAGTTCCTCTATGACATTCCCTCCGCCATATTCAAACGGGCGCTTATCTGCCATACGTGTTACACCAATATAACAATCTACTGCAGCATTTCCATGATAAGCATGAACTTCATTGAGCCATAAATGTTCAAATTTAATTGGAGGATCGGAATGACCAAAATTTAGGAACGCGCCACTACTGCACATCGGTCCAAATGTTCCTGTTGTTACAACATCGATTTCATCAGCAGCTACTTTTGGACCGCTTTCTTCAACTATTTTTATCATTTCTTCCGCGGTGACAACTACCGCTTCCCCAGAACTTATTTTTTCATTTATTTCTTTATAGGTTTTTGTCAACTAATCACCTAATTATTATTATAATTCATTTTATTTTAGAATAAATCAAAGTTAAATTAGGAAAAACTAATTGCTTTAAAAATCTTTAAATTTTTTTTATGATTATTATGCATAATATATTCACATCATACATAATAGAAATAATACGTACTATGCTGCCAGATCTAGCTGAATTGAAGATTCTTCGAAAAAAATTAAATATTAGTCAAGCAGAACTCGCTAAGATATGCGGATTAAATCAATCAACAATCTCAAGAATCGAAAATCAACAAGTAGATCCTCCATATTCTACTTTTAAATTGCTTTATTCTTGTCTGAAAAACGAAGAAAGGAGAAAAAAAGAATCTTCTGAACAAATAGTCAAACTAATGACAAGAGATATTATATCAATACATCCACAGACGAAACTTAAGGACGCGATTACTCTAATGAATAAATACAATGTATCCCAATTGCCTATATTGGATAAGAATCAAAATATTGGGAGTATTACTTCCAAAAAGGCACAAGAACTGATAATGGAAAACTCAGATTTGCTAAATATAGACATCTCAGACGTGAAGGAATTACCCTTTCCCGAAGTTGACAAGAATTGGAACCTCAAGGATGTTTCGGATCTTTTAATAAAGTATCCCGCAGTATTAATAAAGGAATTTGATAAATATATTGGAATAATGACTGATGCTGATGTTTTGAAATTACCTTAGTTTTTTAAAAATTTCCAATGCTAATATGAAATACAAATCTAAAGTTTAAATTCAACTAAAAAGGAGATATACTCAGTAATCCATTCTAAAGAACTTTAATTAAGGTAATTAAGATTGCTTTATTTATCTTATAAAGGAAATTTTTATGGAAGAAAGCTAGGTAATAGGTGTATGAGTAATAAAGCGAATAAATCGGGGGTATCAAAGAAAAAAATTCTCGGAATAGTTTTCTTAGTTATTACCACGGTGCTTTGGGGCACGACGTTTATTATTACCAAGAATGTGATTGAAGATGTACCTCTTTTTCTCTATTTAGGGTTAAGATTTTCAGTAGCACTATTAGGCTTAAGTCCATATTTTATCCGTTTAAAAAGAATAAACAAGAAAATAATAATAATGGGCGCGATTTCGGGGTCTATTTATTTTATCGCCATAGCAACGCAAACTATAGGATTAACAACAACCTCAGCAGGGAAGGCGGGTTTTATAACGGGTTTAAATACCATAATGGTCCCTTTTTTAGCATATGTTCTTTTCAAGGAATCGTTTAAGAAAAGAATATATTTAGCCGCCACGCTTTCTATTATTGGTATGGCATTTCTCTTTTTAGAAGGAGAAGGAGTTGGTATGTCATTTCTCTTTTTAGAAGGAGAGGTTTGGGTTATTATCTGTGCTTTCTTTTGTGCTCTTTTTATAATATATAACGATAAATATGTACGCTTGGTTGATGTGTATCTTTATTCCATCGTCCAATTATTTATTATTTCGATATTATGTTTTGTCTTTTCTTTTATCTTAGGAGAATCCTATGATCTTTTAAGCGCTGACATGACATTTTTGATGATTATTATATATATGGGTATTATTGTGACGACTCTCACCTTTCTCTTTCAGAATTGGAGTCAGCAACATGTAAATTCGGCCAAAACGGCAATAATATTCGCATTAGAACCTGTATTTGCTGCTCTATTTGGGTTTCTCTTAGGAAACGAAACACTTTCATTTTTTGCGTGGATTGGGTGTGGTCTAATATTCATTGCAATATTGATAACAGTGATTAAAAACAGAGATTAGTTCAAATAGGTAGAATAAGAAAGGTTTATAGACTAATCTGAGAACAATTTTTTTACTTTTGTCAAATTATCGCCTATCCATTCTTTTAGCTTGTTAATA
Organism: Promethearchaeota archaeon; assembly: GCA_014730295.1. The sequence goes on from WJIN01000316.1 coordinate 15,776, forward strand.
TCGGATCCATAGGGGAGATATCCTAATATTCCAATTTCTTTGTTTACTTTCCGAAAATGTAGAATATTTTCTGTATAGTGAATATTAAAGTTTTCTAAATCTTGAGATTCAATTACAGAATTTAATGCGGAAATTGACTCGATTATTTTAGCGGCAAATCGTTTGATTTTCTTTTCATCTTCGGCTTTAAATATCAAAGGGAGCCCTTTTAAACGTCCTCCATATCCAAATATTATTACCCATCCATTATGAAATCTATCTTGAAGATTAATTATCTCCGTTTCTAATTCTTTTAACGACTCAATTGAAGTCTTCCCAAAGATATTTTTAATTTTAGAAAAGATTTCCATTTTAATTCACTTTTATTTAATTTAATTTATTTATTTTAGTGGCGGCTTCCTCAATCAAAAGAGTTGCCATTCCTAATGGGGTATTTCTTCTAATTAAGGCCGATAGAACCATATTCTCATTTATTTTGTATAAAATTAAATGTCGACCCTCATATGAGAGAATAATTTGATCTAGTAAATATTTTTTTGATTTCCAGAATGCATCGATTTGCCGTAAACAAAGTTCTAAAAAATCACGGTTCCATTCTTTTGTTAACGGAACTCCCGAACCTGAGATTAGATCAGAATCTAATATCTCTGAGTTAGATCGAAATTCTTCCAATATACCTACATAACGCTTTCTCATCCCATCACTAATTCCAAGATTAGATCGAGAATTGATTATATTATCAACTATTTGTTTAATACCCGGCAAATCATCTTCTGTAATTAATTCGTTGTTAAGTTTCTGCTTATATTCTGAATAAATTTTTTCTTTTAAATATTCTAAATTTTCTTTCACATTTATGATGCTGTCAACTTTATCAAAAATTGCTACATAAATAAGATCTTCATCTTTATTGCTTTCAAATAAAAGCCGATAAGGTCCTAACTCCAAATCTTGAATATCTGCCTTGAAAAGCTGTTGAGTAAAATTAAACAATGCAGAAATGAACCCACTGGTTAAGATTTCATTCCAGGCAATCTCACTATAAGTTCTTGAATAAATTTTTTCCCCACTTCGTCTTAATATTAAAATACTATGAATCATGGTTGAAAGTATCTTTTTTGAAATTAGAATTAATTAAATGAGTTTATGTGAATCATTGAATTTCTATTCTGAAAACGCAGCAAGCATTCCCCTCCGAAATTAAGTCTTCACTTAGGAACTTTATATTTCCAAAAGCGTTCTTTGCGGATTCGTCTATTAAACCTTCTGTATATGTACAATAAAATTTTTCAGAGATATCAATTCCTGCCCTTCTGAAAGGACATACTCTCACACTCACTGTTAATTCATTTCCTTCAACTTTTATATCTGATTGTCCCTTACCCAACGCAGGATCAAGAACGTCTTCCACAAATTTTTCTGCAAATAATTCGGGTGTCCATTCATCCACATTAAACTTATCTCTCATACGTTTTTCGATTGCTTTTCCTCGACGCTCGCCTATCAATCGAAATATTGTTTGGATGGATTCTGGACCCATCACTTTGTCTAATTCTTCCATAGTCATTCGAAACATCGACGCGATAAATTTCAATTGATCTAATTCTTTCTCTTTATCACTCATATTCTCATTCCTCTATTTTAAATAATTCACTTATATTATTACTTGTCTCTTCCATCTCTAATGTAATTAATCCGATGTTAGGTTCTTTATTGGTTATAACTGCCAATATAACTCTTCCGGCTCGTTTTAGAAACATATTACCTTTATCAAGTTCTAAATTTAGACTTTGGAAAGTACCATTAAATAACGCTTCTGCGGTTCTTTTGGAAGTTCCTAACAAAGCTGCGGACATTGCAGCAATCATACGTTGATTTGACTCCTCGGGTAAGGCTGATGCCACAACTAACCCATTTGTTCTAATTACAGCCGTTCCGATAATATCGGGAACTTTCTCCTCCAAATTTTCTAAAAGTTTAAGAACCTCATCTATTTTACTCATATTATTCCCCTTTATATGTAGTAAATAATGAAAAAATAAATTATATTGAAAATAAGTTAATTATTATATCTAAATTTTAACTAATTTAGAATATTTTTACACTTGGCTTCAAATTATTATGTATTTTTAATAACTAACATCTGGAATCGTTTGTGAAAACCTCGAGCAACGTACTAAAAAATGTGGAAGTTAATCCACAACACGTCACGGTTAGAAAAAAATGCTCAATTTCGGTAAAATTTACTCTTGATATCGACCTTCCTAAAAATTCTTTTATAATATTCAGATTTCGTGGAGGGCGTAATAATAAAAATGATTGGTATTTTCTCCAACCCTATGATGCGAATAAAAATGGATTTTTTGAGCTTGACCTCCAAATAAGAAAAAAATTAATTCCAATAACAATTACGGGAAAGGAATTATTGATCAAATACCTTATACTTGATTCTGATGGTATAGAAAAAGAGACAGAGATCAACTTAATACTTAAGGATACTTTAGCTCAATCTATTGTAGAAAAAAACAAAAAAATCGAGGTTTTGATTAAGAATCCAGGTAAAGCGGAAATCATTTTAGAGAATTCTCCCACAATTCAAGTTGTCAGTGAAGAATTTGACCATATTAATATTATCGCCCCCTCAATTATCAACTTAAATGAAGCTTTTAATTGTATTCTGCGTTTTGAAGATCGATTTAATAACCTAATCAAAAACTTTTCGGGTCATATAAAAGTCATTTGTAAAGAAGATAAAATGGAAACCCAACATTTTTGTATCGATAAGCTCATTAATGAAAAAAACGAAGTTTTAGTAAGACTATCAGATTTAAAGATAAATAATTCAGGAGTTTATTATTTAGAGGTATTATACAACAAGATATCTTATATATCCAATCCAATTTTAAGCAAATCAGACCAAGATTTCAATTTAAAACTTTATTGGGGATATATTCATGGACATACTAATAAAAGTGATGGAATGAGAACGGTATATGAATATTTTGAGAATCTTATCAAATCTGGCTTGGATTTTGGAACCTCTACGGAGCATGATAGGCTGTATGAAACATCTAATGAAGATTTTGAAGAAATAAAACTATTAATAGAAAAGTATAATAATAGAAACGATTTCGCCTCTTTATTCGGATATGAATATGGTACATGGTATACAGGTTATGGAGATATCTGCATTTATCACTATAGTTATAAAATACCTATATTTCGCTCTGAAATTAATAAGTATAATTCTACACCAAAACTTATTAAAAATTTACTGCCATACGAAAACAAAGTCCTTATGATTGGACATCATACTGCTTTAAGACCAGGATACCGTAATTGGGAATATTTCGAAGAATCTCTCGAGAAATTAGTAGAAATCTATTCCACGTGGGGTAATCAAGAATACGCATACTCAGAGGGAAATCCCATACCACCTCGATATAAATTTTTTGGCTATGGGAGATACGCGCGTAAGAGGGGAGCAATATTGGGTAAGAAGGGATGTTATGTGGCAGATGCGCTGCAGAGAGGATATAAACTCGGGTTTGTTGCAGGGGGTGATGATCATGTTGGTGTTTTTCCTTCTGGAAATGTGGATCTCGATAATGGAATTTATCCTTCAGGAATAATGGCAATCTGGGCGAACGAACTTAATCGAGAAGACTTATGGGCGGCTCTTAAGAATAGGAAGTGTTTCGGAACAACAGGTCCAAGAGTAATCCTTAAGTTTTCGGTCAATAATTCCTTTATGGGAGATATCGTACCTTTGGATGATAATAAAGAGCTAAAAAGAGAACGGATTATTAAATTAAAAATTATTAGTCCTTTGAAAATCAAAAAAATTGAAATAATACGAAATAACACTATTTTTTGCAGAAAAATCTTCAAAAGTAATAGCCTGGAGCTCAAATTAAGTGATAGAGAGGATTTTGAGGATATTTGTGTAGATCATTCTGGAAAGAAAGAAAAGTTTTTATTTTATTATCCGAGGATTTTTATGGCGGATGCGAATATGGCATGGGCAAGTCCGATTTGGATAATTAAAAATTAATCTCTATGATAATTTCTTCTAAAGAAGTGTGTTTCATAATTTTTAGAAGAAATAAAATAATTAGAAACGTTTATCATCCAAAATGAATAAATTAATAAAAGAGTCGTGCTTATACTCGATTAAGGCTTTATTTCAAACAAACATTTAAATAAAAATATTTTCTCTTTTATTATGAAGAGAACTTTCAGACTATACTAAATTGGTAAGAATGACTGCTCAAGATATTAAAATACAAGACCAAGATACCTGCGAAAAATGTGCTAGTAAGATGATAGAGAGAAAAATGTCAATCAGAGACAATGGCACAGTTCACTGGAAAAAGATAAAACAGTGTGTTGCGTGCAGGCATTGGAGACCAATAGATTAGAAATAAATTCACTCCTTTTCAGATTAGAATAGATAGAATCTTTATATGATTTTTTATTACCCTAAATAGCAATAATCAAATTTTTTCTATAATGGATGTTAACTTGGAATAATTTTACAGATGGAATATTTTTAGTTAAAGAACGTACAAATAGAACAAATCGTCTCAATAGTCTGATAGTTAAAAATCAAGAAGGCCCCGATATTTTAATAGATACAAATTATCCTTTTGATGACATAGATCAACTCTATTCAAGAGTAGATGCTCCTGCTAAACTATTGTGCTCTCATGGACATCTAGATCATACAGCTCATGCATTCTATCATCTAAAAAAATATGAAACCCCAATATTTTGTCCAATTCAAGAACAGGACTATTTGACAAATTTTGAACGTTTGTTGGATATTGTAGGATTTAAAAAATTGCATTTAGCTTCTAAATATAGGATGATGACCAGAGAGTATATGAAATATTCTGAATGTGAGGAAGTTTCCACATTTTCTCCGGGAAAGGACAATTTTCAAACGGATCATTATATGATAGAATCCATACATGTACCGGGGCATTCTCCGGGTCATACGGCATTTTCAATTCAATCCTATAATGATGAATTAACCCCAATACTCTATGTATCAG
>WJIN01000317.1 GCA_014730295.1 Promethearchaeota archaeon
GTATAAAGGTGATTGGAGAAGAACATGAATTAAGATATTTTGCGGACTTTACTAATGATACAGATCAATCTGAATGGGAAGTAGATACAGATCCAAAATTCCCTCTGTCGTCAGGGGGATTAAATGCTAGTCTCCTATATCCGGATGATTTCAATATGAGTTCTAATGGAGCTTATTTAACTCACTATTGGGAAAACGAAGAAGCCGATCAAATAGCTGTAGTGAACTGGAATCATACAATCAATATGGATTATGATATGTCTGACTATAATATAACATCTGCGTCACTGATGGCAACTTTCAATGCAACAGTTCAAGCAGTAGTATCGGAACAGCAAGTAGATCCCATTGGAACTGGAGCGATTGATGTTTTGAGCGATTCTAACATAGATCCCGATAATTTTCAAGCTCAAACTGGAGATTATGCTCGGTTTTATGTGATAATTTCCGACACCGAATATATCACTTCAGAAGAAGTCGCATATAATCAAACCACAATACTTGGTCAAGATGACCCAGAAATAAATAATATAACCGATGGAGTTCTTTATCCCGAATCTGAAGAAGAATTAAGAGAACATCTTATGAGGGTGTTAGAACATAATAATCGGAACTTTACAATATCAATTGGTATGTATGTAAAATGTGAAGATAATTTTCCTCAAGATTCGGATTTTTGGGAACTTCTCTCAATCACATCCTTAAGTCTAAATTTCACCTATCGAAAGCGAATAGACAGAGGAACCACAATCCAATGGAATCAAGAGGGAGACCAAATTTCCGGCGAAAATATTGTCATTACAAATGGCAATCTAAAGTTCGAATATAAACTGGATGATAACTGGACAGAAGCTTCGGAATTCTCGGAACTCAGATTTTTTATTAATGGTAATCAATTTGACGAGACAATCCGGCTGAGCGATTATGAATATTCGGATAATTTTATCCCAGCTTCTCAAACAGGATTCGATCTGACGGCGATTCCGAAAGACCAGAATCTGACCCTCTCGATCCAATTATACTTAGCTAATACGTTCGATTTAATCCAAAATATTACTATCTTCTTAGATAACGTGTATTTAGAGATCACATACAAAGAAACTTTTGCTGATACCAATCCTGAACCTTGGATTGCCACTGCGGGGTTAATAGGTGCTATTGCTGCTTTTTTATCTCTCGGTGGATATTTCGCCTATTATTATCGAGTTCTAAGATTTCCGAAACCCGTCCGTAAAGTGAGAAAATACCGCAAAAGCCTTAAAAAGGACACCTTCCCACGCGGCGTGAATACACCTAAACGAGGGCAATCGTTCAATCAGAAATATCAAAAATCAATAAAGGATATTCCAAAACGGTCTAAGAAAAAAGGAATCGCGTCTAAATTCAAATAAGCTTCCTAGCGAATTTCAATGGTAATAAACATTTATTTTTCTTTCTTTTTCTATTCTTAACCATCAATAGAGATTATAGAAGCATGTCTGAGCAGAGAAACGGGATTGTGAAAAAATTTCTTTCATAGACAAAAATTTATAAATTACATTTGGCTAGATATTTCTCAAGCAGCAGTGCTCTTGTGATTGTTGCATTTAATATAGAGAGTAAAATGCTCTATGGCGAAAAATAATCGAATGTGTAAAATCTCTAGCAGAAAGAAAGGAATTTGTTTTATTATAATTATATTAGTAATAGGAATTACTAGCCTGAGTCTCATAGGCAATTTTCTTGTACATAGTACAAATAACTCGGCAAACAGGATTTATCCTTCCCGAGAAGTATCACACACAATTCAGTGGGTAAATAACTCGGGGTTTGATACCCCGGATAATTGGGAATTTGTTTCCATCAATCAAGGAGCAGGAATCGATACAGAGGGAGATATTGATACCACTCAAGGGCAAGCTAATCTAAATATTTTAGGAAATAGAGGGGAATTCAATGATATTTCTGGTATACCAAATAATTCAGAATGGATTCCCACGATAAATACTAATTTTCCTATCCTTCCAAATTCTTATGGAATAGATGAGTTTGGTTGTGTTGCAAGCCATACTTGGATTGATCCGCACGATCCAAATCAATCGGTAAGTATTCATTGGGAAAGAAATATAACTCTTCCTCTTAATTTGAAAGATTATAATATTACATCGGTGTCCTTGAATGCGATTTTTAACGCCAGTGTGTTAACAGTTGGTTCCGACCCTTCGTTTCCATATCGAGGAGGGATAGATGTAATAAATGATTCGATCGGTGACAGAGTTGATGAGGATAGAGAATTTGATTATACCCGCTTTTATGTTCTTATATCGGACGTTCAAAAAGAATTCAGTGCCGAGGAACTTGCATATTTCCAAACAACCGATCTTGGGAAAGATTCAAACCCAGAAATTTCCAATATTTCAAACCAACATATGTTGGTAAGGTCTGAGGATGATCTGAGGAGATATTTAAGCAGTGCCCTAGAAAGAGATCCATTACATCGCTCATTTACATTAATAATAGGTATGAGAATTTTCTGTGCAGATAATGGTCAAGAAGACAGAGATGATTGGACCTCTCTAAGGATAAATACGCTAAATTTTTCATTCTCATATGAAAAAATAATCGACAAGTCCAGTTCAATTGTCTTAAAACAATCAGGAAAGGAAATAACAGGTGAGAATGTTCAAATTAATAGTGCAAATTTAAATTTCGATTGTATGATTAATACAACTTGGCCAAAATTAAAATCGGAGAATTCTGAAATCCGTATTAATATAAATAATAAAGAACATAATGAGAGAATAGATTTATCAGATATTAATAATATATATAGCGAAATTTTGGCAGATGGATTTGATATCGCATATCTTATAAATCCCTATGAAATATTGAATCTTTCCATCCAAATCTTTTTGGGAGACACCTTCGGTTTGAATGAATCAATAGCCATATCCATAGATAATGTAAATGTGATAATTCAATATACGGAAATATTTTCCGACGTAACCTCAGAGCCATGGTATACGAATCTTTTATTCCTTGGTTCCTTAATTGGCTTAGGAGTTCTTGGAACATATTTCACCGCATATTATACCTTGTTAAAATATCCTAAACCCGTACGTAAAGTTCGTAAATTTAGGAAATCACTTAACAAGCAACACATCCCTAATATAAAGGTTAAAAATAAGACAGATAGTATAAGATCTAAATATAACCGATCCTCGAGCATTTCTGGAAAGATTGGAAAAGGGAAATCATTTAAAGCAACAAATTTCCTATTAGTCTCTCTTTTATTTCTTTCGCTTGTGTGTATGATAAGTTTAAATCTCTCCTCTAATCATGGAATTGGACGCGATATCATTGGTAATAATATTTACATCAATAATATATCACCATCAAGAGAAATACCCTACTCATCACAGTGGATGCTGAATCCAAAATTTGATACAATGGGCTCATGGACATTTATTTATGGAACGGAAGGGGATAATTCAGACATCAGTGGAAACATAAATAATTTTCAATCAAATTTTAATATATTAGGGAATTTACACACCTTTAATGCGAGTTCAGGAATACCCACCGAAACGGATTGGAAAAATATTACAAACCCAAATTTTCCTGATAAGCCGGATAATTATCAGATAAATTCAAATGGTTGTTCTGTATCCCATTATTGGTCAGAGAAAGCGGATCAAGCCCCCAGTATTCATTGGGATAAAAATATAACGATGCCAGAGGATATGTCTGATTATGTCATCACGTCAATTGATCTTAGCGTTATCGTAAATGCATCAGTTGAAACTGAGTCGGGAAATAATGATAACATCAATTTTCCAACTTTAATTGGATTAGACTGTCCAGGCGATCTGGTAAATAATTCTGCAACTTATGATTATGCGAAATTTTATGTACTTATTTCGGATTTAGCAAAGGACAAAACATATGAAGTTGCATATAATCAAACGGTTGATCTTGGGAAAAACGGTACGAATGGTTTAATGGCAGACACTGAATTAAAAGTAATATCTCAAGATAAATTAATAGAATATCTCACATCTGTGTTGGAGACGGACAATCAAAATTTTACCATAACCTTGGGTTTAAATTTATGGTAATCCACATAGCGAAACCATTAGGTTAACTTCTGCTATCAACGGCAATTACCAATTAAATAAAGGGGATGGATATGACGTCACCGATCTTCTCTTGAAAGATACGAATATCACCCTCTCGATCCAACTGTATCTCGCAGATACTTTCGAACTTAATCGAACCATTCAAGTCTCAATCGATGATGTTTATCTCCAGATTTCCTATGTTGAGGTCATATTTGACATCACCTCCGAACCCTGGTTTAATACCGCATTGTTTATTGGGGTTTTGGCAATCACCTCCGCATTAAGCATTTATTTCCTGGTGTATTACCAAGTGCTTCGATTCCCAATCCCGATTAGAAAGATTAGAAAGTATAGAAATTCTTTAGCAGACCCAGCACCACCTAAAGGAGTTATTACCAGCGATAGAGAGTCTGACTTCAGAAAAGCCTTTATTAAAAAATTGGGCGATTATTCGCGAGGTATTCCCACTAAAGGACCCAAATCGAGTTTTAAATAATCATATTCAAAAAAGCCAATAAATCTAACAGAATCTTAATTTTTTCTTTTAATTTATATCTCTTCTGAATTTTTAAGACATCCCAGTATCATGGCATTATGGTAATGGCCCCGTAAGAATAAATAATCCTCCAACACACATTCCTCTTTGAATCCGCATGTTTTGAAGAGATAAATAGAGCGATGATTTTGCGTGGTAATTTTAGCTTCAAGTCTATGGAGATGTAGGTGCTGAAATCCGACCAACTTTATCAATTCGATGGTTCTTTTCCCAAAACCTTGTTCCCAATGCAGAGGTTTAATCCAAATCCCCACCTCACCTCTTCTGTGAAGCCAGTTGAGATTCCAAAGACTTACCGCACCGATAGGTTCTAATAGATCATCGATTAATGCCTCGATTACATAATTATATTGTTCATTTTTCTGCCAATAACCTAAGTAGCGTTCTATAAGGTTTTTTGAATGTCGAAATGACAGAAGGGGTCCGATTGACATATATTTAATTGTTTCCTTATTATTGAGCGCTCGAAAAAAGAATTTAAAATCATCTTCAGAAATCTTTCTGAGAAAGATAACTCCATCATCAATTTCTTCAACGATTTCTCTACTTGGAGACATATTCGATATATGTATAATAGATCTTCTAGTATAAATCATTACTGACTAAAGATGGCTCAAATTAAAAATAAAGTACACAAAAAACAAAGAATATAGAATAAAAAAAAGAGAAAGAATTAGGATGATTAATATCCTTTATATTCGGGTTCTTTTCTGCGCAAAAAGGCTTTAATCCCTTCTTGCACATCTTCGGCAGCAGAGTTTACACCAAATCCGAGTTGTTCAAATTGTAATCCAATAGGAACAGCAACTTCGGTTCCGTATTTCACGCATTTCTTGATTACGGTTAATGAGGTTGTCGCAGCATTTCCTAACCATGTGGCCTTCTCTTTTACTAATTCTTCAAATTCATCTCCTTCTTCTGCGATGAATGATACATAACCCCATTCATACATCTCTTCTGCGGAAACTCGCTCGCCAAAATATATCATCTTCATTGTTCGAGCTAATCCAATGTGTCGGGCCATTCTCTGTGTTCCACCATTCGCCGGGAAAATACCCCTTTGAATTTCTGGGAAACCAAAGAAAGATCTTTTGGTTGCAATGACAATATCGCACACTAAGGTGAGTTCGCACCCACCACCCAAAGCATATCCATCAACAGCCGCAATGACTGGCTTTGGAAAGGCTTCAATAAGGTCATAATATCTATGACGCATATCCATCGCGATGGACATATGCATCGGAATATTTGGTTTTACTCCAGGACCAAAGGAAGCGGAAAGGTCAGCACCCGCAGAAAACGCAGGTTTTTTGGTATAATCTTTTGTTCCTCGTAAAACAACGCACCGAACTTTTGGATCTAATTCAAAGGAATACATCGCATCAGAAACTTCCTTAACCGTCTGTACTTGAAGCGCATTGAGTTTGTCTGGACGATTGAGAGAGATTACCGCATAATTACCCTCTTCATTAATTTCTACTTTTATATGTTCATATTCTTCGGACATATCATATTACCTCTTAAATAGAGATTTCTTTAATTTTTAATAGTCTTTTCTATTTTGAATTAAGAATAATTAGTAATATTTTTGCTAAAATTAAAAAGTTTCAAATTTTTGATAAAAAAAACGAATTAGGGGAGAGTGATATCTATGCAAAAATCAAATAAGACGAATCATTGAAACTAACTTTAATGATTAGATAGAATTTTTACGATAATATACTTGAAAAAATAAAAAGAGAATGGAGAAACTTATTTATATTCTTTAAACTTACCTGTCTTCATCATTTCAATTGGTTTAAGATAATCCTTTCCTGTTTTGTCTGCTAAATCCTTCAATTGTTTAGCCCATTTCTCATAACTACGCTTTCCTGGACCAAATGGACCTGGTGTGTTCATCCCCGCCATATTCGCTTTATCAATCACTTTATAACTATCCGTCACTCCTTCTTTGAGAATTCTGCAACCTTCATTCAACATAATTGCCATACTGTTTTGAACGTTAAATAATCCCGCTTTTTCTGATTTATCGATATCTGGTCGTCCTTCTTCGGGCCATTCATAGAATCCTTCGCCTACCTTCTTTCCAAGTTTTCCTTCCTCATACATTTCAGTAAGAACTTTTCCAGGCTTGAAATCTTCGGATAAAGTTTCGGCATAATAATTCATTGTATGGACAACCGTATCGATCCCAGTATAGTCCATCAATTCACACGGTCCCATTGGCATTAATCCTTTAGCATCTGCGTCAATTTTATTCCACGAGATTCCCTCTTTAGCTGCTTTATCAAACATCCAACTCATATAAATTTGGACGGGCGCATTTAACCTATTCACGATGAATCCGGGTCTGTCTTTTAAGACTTTTGCAATATATCTATCACCTTTCAGACAAGGTAAGGATTCTCCCAACTTCATTCCAATCTCGATTGATTTATCAGAAGAGTGTTCTCCGTAGATGATCTCGATTAGTCGCATTAGAATCGGTGGATTAAAGAAATGCATTCCAATTACTTTATCTTGCCTGTTAGTTGCAGTTGCGATTTCAGAGATTGACATAGTGGAAGTATTTGTTGCTAATATACAATGCTCTGGGGCGTTCTTATCTAACTCATCAAATACTTGCTTTTTAATATCCATTTTCTCTATAACTGCTTCTATGATAAAATCAGCTCCATCAGCGGCTTCTGCATTATTTGTAGTGCTTGATAATCGATTCAATAGGTCGTCTGCACTGCCTTCCAATTTTCCTTTTGAATCTAGCTTTTTAATACCATTTGTGATTTCTTTAACTCCTTTGTCGATGAATTCTTGTTTAATATCGGCTAAAGTCACATTATATCCCGCCATTAATGTAATTTGGGCGATATTATGTCCCATCTCTCCAGCACCTATCACAGATATATTCTGAACCTCATCAATACTTACCATTTTTTATTCCTCTTTGATTATTTACGATTAGAAGTATCTTTAGCTAGTGGTAATCAAACTCGGTTTTTAAATCAACTGCTTAAAAGTTAAAAATAATTGAAAGATACCTGTAATTAGAAAATATCAAAAATCAACTGAAAATAAATATACTAAATAAAAATAAAAAATAAGGAAGGTGAGAAATTTATAACTTTATTTTCTCATCTTTGTAAAGCCGCCAGTCTTCATTAACTCAATTGGTCTAAAGTAATCTTTGCCGGTTTTATCCGCAAGTTCTTCTAAAATACCAGCCCATTCTTCATAATTTCTCTTACCCGCTCCAAACGGTCCTGGTGCGTTCATACCCGCCATATTTGCATCGTCAATGATCTTATATCCACTTGCAATCCCTTCATCCAAAATTCGGCAACCTTCATTTAACATTATCGCAAATGTGGTGACTAAATCAAATAATCCTGCGGGTTCTGCTTCTTTAATTTTAGCTTTAATAGCGTCTCTTCCTTGGCTCCAATCATAAAAGCCTTTTCCCGTCTTTTCTCCCAGATCTCCTTTCTCATATAAATCGGTAAGGACTTCTCCTGGTTGAAAGTCTGGTGATAAGGTTTCTTTATAATATTGCATGACATGATAACTAGTATCAATCCCTACGAAATCAGTGAGCATGCATGGAGGCATAGGCATTTTTCCGCCAGCATCGGCATCTATTTGTGCCCAATCCAAGCCTTTTTCGCGTGCGGTATCGAAACACCAATTTAAATAGATTTGAACTGGTGCATTCATACGATTCACGATGAATCCGGGGGCGTCTTTCAACACAGGCGCAATATATCTGTCTCCTCTTAAGCATGGGAATGTTTCAGCAACTTCCATTGCAATTTCAAATGTCTCATCGGAAGTATCTTCACTTCGGATGACCTCAATCAGTCTCATCAATGGGACTGGATTAAAGAAATGCATTCCACATACCCGGTCTGGAGCAGCACATGCTTTACCGATCTCGGTTATGCTCATTGTGGAAGTATTGGACGCAAAGATGATGTGATCTGGTCCATTATCAATCACTGTCTTACATACATCTTGTTTTACTTCCATTTTTTCTATGACTGCTTCAATAACAAAATCAACATCTTTTACAGCATCTGCTAGATCAATAGAGGTTTCGCATTTTGCCATAATACTTTCAGCAGTTTGACCTTCTCCTAACTTTCCTTTAGAAGCAAGTTTTTCCATACCTTCTTCAATCTTCGCAACACCTTTATCTACGAATTCTTGTTTGATATCGACCATTACAACGTTATAACCTGACATTAATGCCACTTGACCGATTCCACTGCCCATTAAACCAGAGCCAACGACTGCTATTTTTTTTACATAAACCATTTTACTTCACCATACATTTATTGTTTTTATTATTTCGATTTGTAACATGATAAGTAATTTATAGAATTTTTTAATCTTTCACATTTTGTTTCAGTTTTTCTAAGACTAATTATCGGTTTTGAACACATCTTTGTTTGATTTTCACATTACAATAAAAAACTATTTCACCCGAAATACAATAGTTTTATAAGTAAATATCATCCAAAGATTTGCAATCATAAGAAAAACCAATTTATACTATACTCATCATTAATATTACAGAAATATACTTATTTTGAAGATGAAATAATTCATCCATAAATATGAGATATTCATATTTGAATAAATTCTAATTTAGGAATTATAAAGGGGTTTAACACATAATGAAAATAGGTACAATATATGGTATTGAAATAAAATTAAATGTCTCGACCTTAATCATCGTCGGACTGGTTGGGTTTTATGCCGCTTCACTCTACACAAGTCTTACCGGTTCATTGGATATTCCCATTTTAATCACTATAGGTCTACTGAATGGATTCATAATGCTCTTTTCGATACTTGCTCATGAAATAATGCACTCTATTGTAGCTCAGAAATATGGATTAAATGTAACTGAGATTGAGTTATATGTGTTAGGGGGAGTTTCCAAGATCGAAGAAGAACCAAGGACGCCTAAAAGCGAGTTTATTATCGCAGTGGTAGGTCCACTAACAAGTATTTTAATAGGAGGTCTTTTTCTGGGAATTCTATTTTTACCGATAAGCTTTACTGCGTTTATCTTTATAACCTTATTCTATGCAGGATTTTCAAACTTAATATTAGGGATATTTAATCTCTTGCCGGCATTCCCTATTGATGGCGGAAGGCTTTTACGCGCGTTTCTATGGTATCGAAAGAAGGATTTGGTATCTGCGACTCGTATTGCTTCTAGAATAGGAGTATTTTTTGGGTATGGAATGATTTTTTTTGGATTTTTTCAGTCTTTCATATTTGGGCTTTTTAACGGCTTCTGGCTTGTTTTGATAGGATTCTTTCTGATCTCATCTGCAAAGAATGCTTATACGCAAGTAGAGACAAGTGAACAATTATCTAAATTCAACGCTCAAGAATTAGTTGAAGTACCCGAAGCAGCAATTCCATTTAATTCTCTCGTGACAGATGCGATAAAGAATTATTTTATGAGGTATAATAAAGAATATTTTCCAGTAATACGGGAAAATCGTATAATTGGAATTGTCTCCATTAAAGATATCCAGGATCTTTCACCAAACGTAAGAAGTCAATATGTTATAGGTTATCTTGCACAGGATATCGATACATTTCCCTCGATTACTGACCATGAACGCGGAGACACAGCAATAAATAAAATTAGTGCCAATACGAATACTCCTAATCTACTTATCGTAAGGGATGAGGATGATACAGAACGGATTTTAGGATTCATTAGTCCAGAAAGTCTGAGATCTGCGATAAAATTTGCTCAATTAAGAGTTGAAGGATAGTATTTTTTTCTAATTATTTTTTTAAAGTTATTTGGGTTTAGGCTTCTTTTGTTAATGGAAAGTTTTTTCTCGTTATTATTTTTAGAATAAAGATAATTACTGTTTCTGTATTTTCAAAAATAGGAAAACAGATAGAAGAGTCTAGAAATTAAAGCAAAAATCTATAAATATTAGAATAAGTTGTTTTAAAAGTAGATATATTTAATAAAAATAAACCTTAAGCGTATTTAAAGGCTGTTTTGGCTCTAGATAACCTATAAGCTTAAGAAAAATCACAATAGGTAGTAAACATAAAAATGAAAATTGCTACAGTAAAGGGAATCGAAATTGAATTACATTTGTCTACTTTAGTTATAGTAGGGTTAGTAGGATTTTACGCAGCACAATTATTTTACGCTACAACTGGGATTCTGGATATCTTCAGTCTGATTATTGTAGGTCTAATAAACGGGTTTTTTATTCTTTTTTCAATCATTGCTCATGAATTACTACACTCAATTGTCTCACTGCGACACGGATTGAATGTGTCTAAAATCGAACTCTATCTATTCGGTGGAGTTTCAAATATAGAGGAGGAACCGAAAACACCGCGATCAGAAACGATAATTTCTGCCGCTGGACCTGCCGCGAGCCTTTTAATTGGCATAACACTTTTAGCGGCTTACTATATACCTACATTATTATTAGGAATTACTTTACCACCAATATTAGGAATTACTCTCTGGTATTCAGGTATTTCGAATACTGGATTGGGGTTTTTTAACTTAATACCCGCATTTCCCATGGACGGGGGTAGAGTTCTCAGAGCATATCTCTGGAAAAGGAGAGATAACCTTTTATCAGCTACGGAAACCGCATCAAAAGTAGGATATTATTTTGGATGGACGATGGTAGGATTTGGATTTATCGAGATTATCTTCCTTCCGGGATTAATAGGAGGTTTTTGGTTTATCATCCTTGGCTTCTTTTTGAGTAATTCTTCGCGGAGTGCTTACCAGCAAACCGTTTACGAATATAAACTCTCAAAAATAAGTGCAGGCGAAATCTCTAAAAAGGCAGCAGAAAAAATTCCATTTGATATAAAAATTAAAGATGCAGTGCAAAATTACTTCATGAAATATCGAAAATCCTATTTCCCCGTAGAAAAAAACGGTAAAATCATTGGATTGGTTTCCATCGACGATATTAAGGAAATTCCTCCCAACCAACGAGCGGATTTAATTATAGGGAAGGCTATGAAAGAGATTTCCGAATATCCCAACGTTCAAAATGAAGAGACAGCGAAAAAAGCATTTACGAAAATTCAAAAAGAGGAAGAGGAACCAAAGATAATCGTTGTTCAAAAGAATGGAGATGTCTCAGGATTTATCACAAAAGATGAGATAAGTTCAGCCATACGACTTTCAGATTTGCTCTTTGGAGAAAAAGTATAATTTCTTATTTCTTACTTATTTTTTCAAAATGAAATGCGATTGGACTTAGAGCGACATTCTCTATTTATTTCGATTATAAAAGAAAACTAAGAAGAATTGGAAATCTTAGTAATAAAAGTTTAATTCTTCAATACAGACATCTTTTTCGGGAGCATTATCAAGATAATTAATCTCCACTCTGACGATCTTATCTCCCAGCAATTCTGTAAATGCCGTCTCAAAATACCCCTTATTTACACGGCAGAATGCTTTTCCGAACTTGAGCTTTTCACGATTCTTAATCGGTTCTCTTAAAAAGCAATGATTTTCAATCTCAATTCTGATTTTTCTTTCTTCCTCAAACTGCTCTACTTTTCGAATTTGAATTGCATAGAAATCCTTCAATTCATTCATTAGAATTTGTATAGTTTCCAAAATATCGAAATTCTCTTTTTGATATTCTCGTTTGATGCGTTCAGCGATAGTTTTGCCTGGAGCCGCACCAACTTGATATAAAATCGAAAGAAGCATATTTTTTCCGAAAATATCATATACTTTATAGACCAGAGATTCTGTAATGATTTCGAATCCTTTTAAGGGTTTAATATTCTCACACGAATTTAAAATTTTATTGTTAAGCTCATCTAAATCCAAAAAATCCCCTATACCATTTAATTGAAAGCACTAATTCAGTTATAGTTTAATTTTTTAAAAACTTAATCAAAGTTTCCTAAAACCTACTGCTTTAATAATAATTCCAAAATATCATAAAATAAGAAGGTTTTGATCTTTACTATTGACAAAGGTGTAAGGTCTGGAAAAATAAGAAATAGAAAAAATTAGAATTTAGATGTTAGTTTTTCAAGTAATTCGGTGTATGTAACAAACCATATTACAGCCGCAATGATTAAGAAAATCCCTTGTACCATTTCAGAAACGCTTATCAGAGCTTCTCCCAAAAAAATACATATTAATCCGATCGAGAAACCGAGGGATTTAATGTCATTATTTCTCTTCCAATTCAATATAAAGAGCACGATATTTGAAACAATAATCACCGATGATACTATTGTAAGTATTCTATAGTTCGGAAAAAAGTTATGAAGCAATGTTAATATGATCACCGAAATGATTGTTAGTATTCGGATTAAAAGTGAAACCTCATAAAACGCCATTACAAACACAAGCAAGATTACTTGGGGGACTAACCCCATTAGAACCAAAATTTCGGTAATTTCACTAAATATACCCAAAATCAAATCAGTAGAGAGAAACCAAACAAACCAACCCACGCCAGCTAAGACAAAGAAAAGCGCCATTATCAAGGTAAACTGATTTTTTTGTTTGGAATATTTTTGAAATAAGAGCGCTCCTATGAAGAAACTGACAAGACTGATTGTTAAAAGTCCTATATAATTTAAAACCATTTATATCACCACATCCCTTTAAGTTTCACAAAGTTATTCTCAAAATAAGTTTCAAATGTGTCTGTAAAAGATTTAAATTTAGAGACCTCACCCTCAAAATTCTTTAGCGGTAATTTGTATTCTTCGATGAATATTCGCTCGATTTCTTTTAAGTGGTTGTTAATGAGACTGGAACTTATCTTTTTTGAAGATTTTGAGATGAAATATAACTCATAGGTTTTATTAATCAAAAAATTAAACACTGAATTTCCTAAGGCGAGCGAGTTTATGAAACGGTCTTCACTTTTATCGCTTATCTGTTTCGCAAATTTTTGGATTGCGGAAAAAAATCCGCTGATAAGGTCCGTTTTCACATCTTCCAACGCTGAATAGGTGAAAAGAGGAATCCCATCAAATGTGATTATGAAAAATTCTTCTACTAAATACATGATTTTCTTTTTTCGAGATTTAGCCGTGACTTAAAATAGATAGTTATTGAACACTAATTTATTTAAATTTTTAAAATGAAGCCTTATAGTAAATTATATCGGAATTAGTGAGATGAATACAAATACAATGATTCATTTTTCTAATACATATAAATAATAACCGCGAGCCTTATAGAATGAATGGATCAGTGGATGTTTCCAAAATCTATGATTTAAGTCCCTTTCTTGATTTTCTATTTGATTGGGTTGATCAATATAGGTTACCCGATAGAAAATGGTGTTTTTCCGTCAAAACAGAGGATTTGAAACCTTCCTTGTATGGTCTGTGCGATATGGTATTTAATTTAAGAATTCCAAACATGTTAGAGGAGTATTTATCCAAGAGTTCTGGGGAAAATCTCGCACAATGGATTTCTAACATCCAATCATACCAAAGTTCCAAATCAGGTTGGTTTAAAGAGGGCTTGATTAACTATGGAATGCATTTTAAGGAGCATAGCACAGCTTTCAGTGTGGCTGCATTGAAACTCTTGGGCGCTAAACCTTTATATGATTTTAAAATTTCAAAAAAACTTAATTCCAAACAAAAAGTGTTTAAATGGTTGAGACGGGGTCCAGAATGGGGCTTATTGTATTGGCCGGGTTCTCATCGCGGAGGTGGAGTCGCTGCGATTTATGCCACATTAGGAGAGGAGTATTATCCCCATGAAAAATTCTTCGAATGGTATTTTGAATGGTTGGACAATAAAGCAGATCCAGAGGTAGGTTTTTGGAGATTAGGTTGGATCCATAAACTTAAAAAGAATAGATTAACGAAACAAGAACTCGGTGGCGCAGTTCATTATTACTGGATATACGAATTCATGGACCATCCCATTCCCTATCCCGAAAGAGTCATTGATTCCACCTTGGCTCTCCAAAATGAGTGGGGGACATGGGATACTCATTATTCATATTGTATCGATTTAGATGCGATCTTTTGCTTAACCAGATGCATGAACCAAGCGAATGGATATCGAAAAGAGGATATTATTGAAACAATAGTTAAATATCTTGAATATGTAGTTGATAATATGAATAATAAACAATATTTTTATGAGAACTATGCTGATGCCCATCGACTCACGGGATTCATGTGTGCTATTGCTGAAATAAAGAAATATTTTCCAGAACTGCTTAATATGGAAAAATCATGGACCCAAACACTCGATATAACGCCTTGGATTTAAAATATGCGAATTGCATGTCAATAGTATCTCTTTATTTTTAAATTTGACCCTTCATACAATCTATGATATCAGTATAATAAAATTTAATAAATTGAAGAGATGTTTTATGGATAAAATTCGAGTAAAACCATATCCGTTTCTTTATCCCAAACCCGTGATACTTATCGGAGCATTAGTAGAAGGAAAACCAAATTTTTTCACGGTCGCAGACATTACCAGTATATGATATAAACCGCCCCGAATCATAGTAAGTTCAGCAAAAGTTCATTATACCAATCAAAGCATTATGGAAAATTAAAAATTTAGTGTAAATATTCCGTGCAAAAAGATGGTCGAGATTACGGATTATTGCGGGATTAAGCAAGGCAAAAGGGAAGAAAAATCTACGTTATTTGAAGTATTTTATGGAGAACTTAAAAATACCCCACTTATTAAAGCAGCCCCAATTAATATGGGATGTAGGTTGATGGAAACTGTAGATTTAGAAGGGACACACTATATCTTTATTGGAGAAATTATTGATGCGCATGCCGAGGATACATGCTTAACCAATGGGAAGCAGGATATACAAAGGTTCAAGCCAATTGCATATTCTACGACTGATATGAAATATTGAACTAAAGGTGAGATTTTAGCATCAGGCATATAAAATTGGAAAGAACTATAGGAAAAAATTCCGAGAAAATGAATGAGCCATCGGATAGTTTTTATATTAGTAAAATCTCAGGAAAAGACCTAATTTTTATTATCTCCGTTCAAGATAAGTTTCTGTGAAAATTCATGTTCTCTTTGTAAAGTCCATTTAACTGGACATGATTCCGCGATTGCGTCTAAAGCTCGTTGAATTCGTTCTTTAGTCTCAACAGTATGAATATACCACGTATAGCTTATATCATAAAATCCGGGTAAGTTTTCTTTTTCTTTAAGCAATACACTCCTTTTATCATATTTTGCTCGAACTTCTACCTTTACTGAGCTGACCTCGAGATTCATAAAGGAAAAATAGAGCATAGCGCTTAATTCTAAACAGTTGGCGAACGCTCCGAGCAAGGTCTGCATTGGATTAGGGGCTTTTCCTGTTCCACCAAGATTTTCTGGCTCATCGCAATATAGCTTATAATCACCAATAGAGGCTTTTACGTATAAATTACTTATTTGTTCAGATGTCACAATCATATCCTGAATAAATGCAGCATCTCCCTCTTTAGTATATCCGAGTTTTCTGATTTGGTTAAATCTTTCAAGGTATCGATTTATCGATTCTTCCGATATCAAGTTTTTTCCAGTCATAGTAAAGTAAATTCAAGATTTCTAATAACTATTAAGCTTGGACAAAGACTAGTAGAAAAAACTTTATTTTTTAGATTGTGATTATTTTATGATATCCAGGACACATCACTTGCCAAACCAATCTCGCTCTCACTCATAATAAAATCGGTGTAAAAATGAAACTTAAGGAGATTAACGATTGAAAGTTCTCTAGGATATGAAGAACCTTTCTTTGTGGAAGAATTCTAAATCAGTATTCACAAAAAAAATCGTAATGAAAAAATTAAGAAAATTTTTTTAATTACTTTTTTTATCTATATTTTGTTTTACAACCCATATACAATCAATTAATTATGTTTCCCATACGAAAAATATGATAAAAGAAGTACATATTATTCATCGAGATTCGGGGGTTCCCTTAGTCCATGTGGACCTATATGACTTGGATGACCATTTGAATGTACCCTCTGCCATGTTTTCGGGGGCGCTCCAAGGCATACGTTCATTCTTGCGCGAAGCAAATATCGGTGATTTAACCAAATTTATGACCGAAGAAAACAAGATCGAAGTTAAGATAGAAGAAGGTGTCGTAGTGGCGATAGTTGCTGACAGAAAAGAACCTTCGGATCAAGTCGTAGAGGATATCGCGGATGATCTCGGAGAGTTATTCGTTCGGCAATACAAAGGAGATATTAAGGACTTTGATGGAGAGATTGCGAAGTTTGAACCCTTCATTACAGAAGTCGAAAATTATATTCGAGTTGTCGAGGAAGACGGAGAAGAAACAGACCAAGAGACTGAAGTAGATAAATCTGTAGCTGGAAAAAAAGCACAAGAAACCTCGAAATCTCATCTGAACTTGTTATTCGAGTGGGTAAAAAATCGCTATGAACCCGATGCTGAAATTGACAAAAATGTATTAGTTTGCTGTCCTCCCGATAAAGAGGAGCTTTCGGTTGATATTCTTCTTGAAGGCGGCAAACGTAAAATGAATAGATTAGATTCTTGGTTAGGAAAAAGGATGGCAAAAGGAGGGATCAGAAATATCGTATTCATAATAGAATTAGGCCCTTCACACGGTCCCGCACAGATTCGGAAGATATTAGAAAAGGCTTTACACTTGGGAGATTCCGATTATACCGATGATTCTGAAATTTATCCTTGGTTTCCTTCTGAAATAGCTTTTTTTGGACCAAATCTCAAAAGGGATTCATTTTATGGTTTAGAGGATATCATAACGACCTATAAAGGTGAGCATATTATCGTTCCATACTATGCAGGTCATATTCACCGTGAGCATTCTCCGCATCATGCATTTTATAGGTGTAAAATCTCTGGGTGGAGATGGAACCAAAATCCAATTACAATCGATAACGTTCCTATTCAAATTTTCCCTTGATTTTAATAAAAACTCAAATCTTTATATATATTCCTTTTCGACCCAACTTCCCTTCACTTTCCACTCAAACGATCACTATTAATTTTTAGATTACATTTTTTTCACCTAGAAGTTCAAAAAAATTTCTATTTAGAGAAAAAAGTAATAAAAAATTTATTTATTTAAACTGGGATATTTCGTTTTTGAAAGATAAGCACAGATGCTATTATCAAGGCAATTGAATAAATGGACAAAACCAACACATTGATAAAAAAGCCTTCTATAGATGCATTTACCAATAAATCATACGTATCGTAATAATAGAAGATACTGACATATTTTATATCTCTCATAAACTCGGGGAACAATCCATAAAATTGTCCCACTGCGTAAAAGAAGATTAATAATCCGAATCCAAGTGCTAATGCTTTCTTTCTATTAAAAATAGTCGAAAAAATGAATCCAGTTACAATCAAAGAGATCAAGTGTAGAGTTAACAAAATAAAGGCAATTGATAGGGCACCAAAATTCACATTGGAAGGATTAGTATTTGGGAATATGAAGGGTGCTGAAAATACCGCTAACATCACGAGACCCATTAGAAATAGGAGAACGATAATGTGTCGCAATAATTTACCTAATACAAATTCCCATCTACTTATAGGTTTTGAAAGAGTAATATCGATTGTTTTCTCTTCTATTTCAGTTGGAATGTCTTGAGACGCTTTTAAAATGAAATATAATCCCATCCACATCCATGCAAAAGAAAATAAGTATACATTCATAAAACTATTATAATCGCTTATAGAGAGTGTCCCTCCAACTAATGATTTTATCGCGTCTGGGAAATTTTGGTAAAATTCCTCTAAATCTGCAAAAAGATCTGGGTCATAGACTGTGGAAAACCACAGAAAGAATAATGATAATAACGCACAAAAAATCAGAATCCCAAATTTATTAATGGAGATATCTCTTTTGGCAATTTGAAAAGTCTTCATTCCTATACACCTCCTTTATAATATTGCATAAATATGTTCTCCAGCGATGAATGTTTAATTGTAAAATCTCTGATTGACTCGCCATTCCATTTATTATCACTTATCACAGATAATAGCTCTCGACTTTCTTTTGGAGGGATAGTAAACACGAGGTGTGAGCCTAAGCCATATTCAATTTGAGCTTCCGGATATTTGGATTCTAAAAGAGACTTAAATTGTTGCATCGCATCATTAGATATAAAATCAAGATCAAATTCCTTAAGACTCTTATCCTTAAGCTCTTGTACGCTGGAGATTTCAATGATTTTCCCTTGTCGGATGATAGCCACATTGTCACAGAATTGCTCCACTTCAGGCAGGACATGGCTTGAAAGGAATATAGTGCATTTTGAGCGTTCTTGCCGTTCCTTTACAATTTCATAAAATTCTTTCTGCATGAGCGGGTCCAAACCGCTAGTTGGTTCATCCATTATTAAAATATCAAACTTCCCCATCAGAGCAGAGATTACTCCAACTTTTTGTTTGTTTCCTTTACTTAAGTGTCCCATCTTACGTTCTAAGTCTAATTCAAGTCTGTCAGCTAACCCTTTTACATAATTCCAATCAATATCCATATCATAGAGTTTCATAAAATGCTGAAAAAGATCCATGGCATTCATCGTTTTATATAAACCGAGCTCTCCAGGAAGATATCCAATATTATTGCGATATTCAACATCATAGACTGGAGTAATTTTTTCCCGTTGGATATGGATTTCTCCCTCGTCAGGGTGTAGAAATCCCAAGATACACCGAATGGTGGTGGTCTTTCCCGCACCATTTGGACCTAGAAATCCAAATCGCGCACCTTGAGGTACCGTAAAGGATATACCGTCGACTGCTTTCACTGTCCCCCTATTGTAATACTTTTTTAAATTCTTTACTTCAATCGCGTTCAATTCTTAGATCATCTCATAAAATATTATTTTTCATTTATTTTGAAAAATGTTATTAATCTGACTATCAAATATTATCTAGAATATTTAAGCATTTTCATTCGTGCTGAATTTCAGAAGATGTGAAATTCAAAAATATTTAAAAATGCAAAATATTATATTATATATAGAAAGAATAAATTATGTGGATATATAAATTATTGACTTATCAAATTTTAGAGATTTATGGTGGAGCAAGACGAATTAGAGAAAATAGCCGACTTAACAAGAAAAATATCTCTCAATTATTTGAAAACCTTTAATAGTGGAAATATTGAATATCTAAAAGAAAAATTAGAAGATTTGCTAACAAATCCACTATGGAATGATAGCACATTTTTTCAATTAAAAGAGGTATATAATAAATTAAAGCTCAATGAGAGTACGCGAGAAGAATTATGGAATGTTATTGAAGATGAAGTTCAATCTTCTTATTCTAAATTTCTAAAAAGGAAACCTCATATATATGAAGGTAAAATTAAAGAATTTGAAGATAGACTTATAAAATTTTTTGTACAAGCGGGTAAACTGAAAGGTCAAAATGTTACTTTTTCTACGATAATTGGATATTTTTTGATCCACAAAAGTTTAACACAAGATCAAGTTAAGGAACTTACGGGATTCTCGAAAGGGAGTGTATCAATTAATTTAAGTCTTTTAGAAGATTATGGTTTTTTGAAAAAGAAGTTAATTAAGGGAACTCGCAAATACTTATATTCTTTCGGAGGAGATTTTTCCCAGCTTTCTATGGATACGGGTACATTTAAAAAGGAAATTAATAGAAATGCGGTTACCTTTTTCCAATCTAAGATCAAAATATTAAATGAATATAAGGATAAGAAAGGATACGAAATATTATCTGAAAGATTGAATGGTATTATGAGTTTTTTAGAAATTCATAAAAAATTAATAGAACATATTGTGAATTCAGAATTTATCAAGAAAATCGCAAAAGGGAAACTATGAATAGTAAAATAGTAGAATTTGATGAAGAAATAGAAGAACTTGAACAAGAAATCGTAAATTTTCTCTTGAACAAATCCTACTTTTTTACAGGGCAGAAATCAGCCTTTGCGATCATTAAATCTTATTTCATTACGAGAAAGCATCTAACCCAAGAGATGCTCCATAATCTGACGGGGCTTTCTCGAGGTACTATATCTCAAGAATTAAATAAACTCCTTGAAGATGGTTTAATACGGAAAAGTCATATTTCAAGCACAGGAGAGATAACATACACACTTGATTCAGTGGAATTTGCATTTGTGCATGCTTTTTATAACGCGCAGAAAGAAATTGTAGAATTTGGAAGGGAATTAACTAAACTAAAAGAAGAGATTGAGGAAAGTAAAGAACTCGTAAAGAATTCAAAGGGATTTAATCAAATCTCTCAAATTGTGAATCTTTTAACATTATCTGTACCATTTTCATTAGAATTATATAAAATGTTGGAAGAAGAATTCCATGATTTAAAGCGAGAAAAATAAAACAAGGATTCTTAATTTTTTAAAAATAGAGTATTAAACAATCCAAAATAATTCTTGAGAAAGAAATCGATATAGCAAGTTCAGTTAATTTCCATCGATTTTAGTAAAATCCATACGGGGGGAACTTTCTTGAGACCCTTTTCTTTTAGTTTATTTAATAGAACTTGAAAATTTTTGAAAAATCTTTCTCTATATAAACAAATCCCTTCATCAATGGAATCTAATATGGAAACTACACCTTCATAAAACATATTTTCAAACTCAGTAGGAGTATAGCAAAATGCATCTAAACCTAATCCCAGATTAAAATGATAATTATTATATATTACTTTTGAACGATCTGAAAACTTTT
This sequence comes from Promethearchaeota archaeon, assembly GCA_014730295.1. Next base: position 21,406 of record WJIN01000317.1, read on the forward strand.
TCTCAAAATCTCCAATAAATATAAGATCAATATCACTATAAGGCATCGCTTCATTACGTGCTTGGGAGCCGAATAGAATAACACATTCTAAATCTATTCTTTTTTTTACCTTTTTAACTAGATTCTTTATTGAATCAATCAATTCATTAAGCATTTTTCTTCTCTCTTCTTAAAAATTCTAATCTTTATCTATTTCAAATTCATATTTAACACTCTTTTACTCTTTTTTGTGCTTTATAGGTTAAGAATTCGACAAACCTTCCCAACGAGCCCGTGTTTTGTATGGGATGGTTCAGGGTTTTATTTGCCTTATTTTGTTTAGGAGATTTAGTGGGTTCTTTCTTTCGTGCCATCTCTTTTGCATTAAGGTCGCCTACAATAATCGTATTTACTTTCGTGTTCTCCACGATTTGCTTGGAAATCTTGTGCTGGAAGTCCCTTAATTGATTGGCACATTTTTCTTTCATTTTACAGAGCTTTTGGTGATATTTGTTCCATCTATTCGACCCTTTCTTGCAATGATCTCGTTTGGATTGCACTTCCCGAATCGTATCTTTCCAAAGAGGTCTGCTCTCCTGTTTTCGATGTGGATGAATTTGCCGTCCAGATTAACAGCACTTACTATATTTGAAATACCGAGATCGATGGCTTGGGATTTTCCGTTATCTTCATATTCCGACTTGTGAAATTCGTAGGTAATGGAGACACACCATCTCCCTTTTTCGGTAAATAAGTCAATCTGTTTTACCTTTTCTGTTTCTTTTTTGATGGGATAATGAGAAATATCGAATTCTAACGGTGTTTTTGAGGGATGTTTATGGGAAAAGGAAATATGATTGCTTTCAATAGCAAACCCGCTCTGGTTATAGCATAAGGTCGTAAAATAGGACTTTCCCTTGTATTTTGGCGGTCTTGCGTCTTTATCCTCGTTCTTCCATAGGCTAAAAAAGGATTTATAGTCTCCATCGAGGTTTCTAAGCACCATTTGGAGCACTTTGGAATAAACCTATCTATATTTGTGGTAATCGGTTCTGTTGCTCCGTGTAGGTAATGTAGTCCCTCCCTTCTTTTGGCGTCTCTTTTTGCGTTCTCCAATTTTCGATACGATCCGAGAGTGCGAAGTTATAAATCAAACGGCACTTTTCGGACAAGTCCCAAAGCACTTCTAATTGCTCTTGGGTGGGGAATATCCGAATCTTTTGACTTAATTGCACTGTTTAATCTCCTCTCAATTAGTCTATA
>WJIN01000491.1 GCA_014730295.1 Promethearchaeota archaeon
GAGCCACTTGCCGATTCGTCGTTCGATCTTTTCGCGTGGAGCAGGTCGCTTCTTCAGTGATGCATCTATGCGCTCAAGCTTATCTCGAAGCCGCTCCACCTGGCGACGCAGCATTGCCGACTCTTTTTCGTGGCGAGCTTTACTGCGGCACAGCACATAACGCTCTGTGCCCTTGCGGTCGGGATGGTCGACTAACTTCACCTCGACGCCCTCTTGGACCTGTTGCCAGTCTGTCTGCTCAAGCAGCTGCTGCTCGAAGGTGCGCAACCGCCCCTTGGGCGTCCCGACGATATACAGCGCATCACGTTCACGTAGGTAGTCGAGATTGTCCTCGCTGACCATTCCACGGTCCATCGCCCAGATGCGTTCCGCACGCCCGTACTTGCGTTCCATAAAGTCGATGATGTCCTCGACTGTCGTCACATCGGCACGGTTGCCGGCAAACACCTCGTAGGCCAGCGGCAGCCCCTCCGCTGTGACCACCAGTCCGATACAGACCTGTTTGCAGTCTGGGCGGTTGTCTCGAGAATAGCCGCGCTGGGCCTGGGGATTACGCTGGCACTGGCCTTCGAAGTACGTGCTGGTCACATCGTACAGTAGGAACTCAAAGCGAGACCCGAACATGCTCTCATAGCGCTCCCGCAGGTGCCCGAAAAGCTCTTCGCGGACTGCAAGAACCTGGTCCAGACCCCTGTAGAGGCGGTTGTCATACACATATGCGACATCGACCCCCACAAGGTCATCCAACGCCGTGCTGGCATACCAGCGCTCGCTGATACCAAGCTCCGAGCTCTGCGAACAGCATCGGCCTACGCTCAATATGCAGGCCACCGTGGCCCAGTCCACCTGTTCCCGACCATGGTGACAGTGTTCGGAAAAGAACGTGTGCAGATGCAGACGGCGCCAAAGCGCCAGGGCAAGGTACACCCTGCCGTACTCGCGAACGCGCTCAACCCCTATCCGCGATACATCAACCTGCGCCCACTGTGGCGGCTCGGGTGATGACTCATCGAACAACTCCTGTTGCATCGCCGTGCGCGGACGACCGTCAAGCAGACGTGCAATCTCATCCCATCCAGCACGCTCATCCTTGTCAATCCCTGCGAGCTTGCCCAGCGTCGCCACTATCCGCTGCCGCGGGCCACGTGGGGTACGGACCGACTCAACCAGAGTCCAGTACTCGTAGACCTCTCCCTTGATGCGCCGACGGTTGCGTCGTAGGAAATAGATAGGAGTTTTCTTTCCGACCGTTCGGGCATATTCCGTCACTCATCTCCTGCCTACCAACCCCAGAAACACGCGTTGAGTGCCCGAGATCCGCTTCGGCGGGGCCCTCACCCGGCAGCGCTATTCCATAAATATCATCGATTGCGGACGGAGTGTCAACATTTTCGCGGTTCAGGGCATAGCTGTCGCAGGGCGTTGGGCTTCGCGGGGTGGGATCAGATGCACTCTCTATCAAAGACAACGCAAGTGACACAACTCGACTGGGCCGCAGGCCCGGCTACCACACGTTGGGGAACGAAGTGACAACCCCGGGTCGTAAGTCAGTTCCCGGGGTTGGGGTTCAGCAACCGGGGTGTGCGGTGGAGCGCGCTGGTTGGGCTCTTTCCAGAGCCTGCAGTGCCGCAAGATCTTGCGTCGTTCAGACAGTACGAGAGCACCAGAGCATCCCCTCGTGCCGGGCCCCATGCCGGTGTGACCAAGAAATCCCGCCAAGATCAATGCTATTTTTCCGCGCACTATGCCTATCCACGACAGCCGCCCATCATACCGCCAGCTCTCGCATTTCTTCGTGCCGCTTGCACTGATGTCGATGTCGCAGGCATTGACCTACCCGCTCGTGGCCATGGTCGCCTCACGTGGTGAGGGGGGCGCGTTGAACATGGCCGGCCTGGCGCAGTCGAATACCTTCATGTTCTTTCTCGGCTCAATCGCCGCTGGGTTGGTCACCGCCGGGATGGCCTATGGGAAGGGCATCGAGGGGTTCGCCCGGTTCCGCCGCGTGAACGGGATCATGATGTTGGTCGTGGGTTGTTTGCATGCCTTCTTTGCCCTGCCTGGCCCGTCCCATTTGGTGTTTGGCGTCATTATGGGGCTCAAACCGAGCATCGAAGCGCCGGCGCGTCTGACATTCATCGCCTGTCTCCCGCTGCATCTGCTCTTCTTCCTGCGCAATCCCTACCACGTCGCCCTGTTCAATGCGCGTCGGACCGTCCGGGCATACGTGGCGACGCTTGGGCGGATCGTGCTGACTGCCGCGCTTTCGCCATTGTTCTGTACGATAGGGCTGGTCGGTCCCCTGTGGGCAGTGGTGTGTTTGACAGTGCCCCTGCTGCTGGAGATCGCGGTGTCGTGGCTTCTCGCCCGGTCATTGATCGCTCGGCTCGAGCCCGATCGCGAGACGGTGGCGAGCGTGGGGGAGATTCTGCGGTTTTCGCTCACGCTGTCGGTTGGGACGGTCTTCCTGAGCATGTCGGGGTACGTCATGGGCGCCTTTGTCGCGCGCGCGCCCGAGCCCGAACGGGTGCTGCCGGCAGCATACCTTGCACTCGGTCTGGTCACTCCAGTCAACTTCGGCGCATCGCGCGTGCAGGCACTGGTGGTGTCATTCGGCGGCGAACGCAATGCGGTCGGACGGCTATGGCGGTTCACGCTCATGGCGGGAGTGGTTCTGGGAGTGATCCCGCTCGTGTTTCAAATACCAGGCGTGCGTGAGCTGTACTATGTCTCACTGCAGAAGCTGCCGCCGGCGGACCTGGCGCTCGTCACCACCACTGCTTTCGGCATGGTTTTCGCCCCGTTGACGGTCGCGTTCCGTTCGCTCTGCCAGGGGCGCGCCGCGTTTGTCAGGCGGCCGGAGATCGTTCTGGGTGGCCAGGGCATCTACCTCGGCATCATGACCTCGACCGCATTCATCGCGCTGCAGGCGGGAGCCCCGGGCAGCCTGCTGATACCCATTGCTCTTCTCAGCGGCAATGTCGTATCGGCGGGGGCGATGATGCTGATGCTTGGTCGACACTGGCACGATGCGCCGGTGCCGTTGGTGCAGCCTGTGTTGCCGGAGCGTTAGCGTACTGTCCCATAAACGGCGTCAACTATTGTGGCTCAGTGCATCCCGGTTGCTGGCACGAGTGGATGCTTTCGGCGCGGCTGAGCCGCGGCCACAGCGGTACGTAACTCGGAGACCCATGAGTTGTTGGTGTCAGCCGGCGACAATTCGCTCGTCGATTCCGAGCGGGTCTCATTCGCTGTCGCCCACGCGAACCGGCCACCGCTGTTTACCTGTCTTAACACGTCAGCGACTTACGAAGGTGACTGCGTATCGTACCCTGCCGTTGTCGACGAGCCGGACAATGACGACGTGTTGCTGGAGAGAGGGAGGTCACCCGATGCGGCGGTAGTCCACGAGAGGCGGTTTCGGTGGGCGTTCGCGCGAACATGTCCGGCAAGTATGGCAAGGGCGGCTTGCGGGGCGCGAGTGGGCGGACCAGGGGTGTCGATGCGCGCGGTCCAAATAATATGTCCAGTGGCGGCCGAGACATAGCGCAAACGAGGCCCGCGGGCAGTCCGGATTGCAATGTCAATAAGAAGTGTTCCAATTTCATGAGTTTGCCGCCAATGCTTGCTGTTGAGGAATGCCGCATGTATACTCTCACCTGAGTCAAGTCACTCCGAGACGAATCCTCAAAACGGACACGTAACCGACAGAGGGCTTAACCATGGGCATTTTCGAGCGAAAGACGGCTATCGTAACGGGAGCAACCGGTGGAATCGGCCACGAGATTGTGAATAAGTTATGCACATCCGGTATCGGATGTGTCGTTGCGGGAAGAAACGAAGAGAAACTCAGATCACTAATGGAATGCTCCACGAACGGGGATATCATCCCGGTACGCTGCGATGTGACAAGACTGGGCGATCTACAGAAGCTTGTAGAAGCTGCCACGGATGGATTCGGGAAAATCGACATTTTGATCAACTGTGCCGGTATCACGAGCCAACACCATTTCTGGGAACAACCTATCGAGGAGATAGAAATGGTCGTAATGACGAACTATTACAGTTATGTCGCCTTGACTCGTTTGGTAGTGCCGCACATGAAGGAGCGCGGAGACGGCCACATAATCAACATTACCTCCGGCTCGGTTATGGTGGACCCGCCCCCGACGAAATTCGCCGTCTACACCTCTCTCAAAGTGGCCTTGAGGTCCTTTGCAAAGGGACTGTTCTGGGAAATGCGGGACTTTGGTGTGAAAGTGACATCTATCTTCCCCGGCGTGACCAAAACACCATTGACAAACAGGTTGGAGAACGTTACTCAATCAGTGGAAGACCGCCTCATGGACCCCGAGGTGATCGCCGATACGGTGCTGTTTGCCATCAACCTGCCTGACAACGTGTCACCTTTGGAACTGGCGGTCGGCAACCGGAGAACACCGTGGGTGAAACCAATAATCCCCGTCGTCCAGGACCATCCATCGAACTGAAACGCTCTACTCAAGTAGTCGAAATACGCGCCGTTGGGCGTTTGGATACCGCATGTCTCGCGGGCATGCGGTACCGGCGTGATAGTCTGCGGACACGTGGTAGAAGACCAGCGGGGCGCTGACAAAGCGCCATTTCGTATGCGTTCGGTCTGCGTCATCTTGAGACCGTTGTCGGCGTATAAACCGGTAAGTGTTTCATCAAACAGCAACACGGCGCCGTGCCGGTCACAGAGCTCCCGTACTCCATTCAGAAAACCGGTCAGGGGCATGAGTCCGCCCATTCGAATGCTTAACGGTTCTATCGCTACGGCTCCGACTTCTCCATTCGCGGACTCGAAGATGCTCTTCACCGAGTCGAGGTCGTTCCAGACGGCAAGGTCGACGGTTTCGGGGGCGTGGTCCTCTCGTGGAACAAAGCGAGTGTCGAAGCGAATGTACCGAGGTCTATCATTTGCACGGAGTAGACGGTGGATAAACGCATCGGTGTTTGGCATGATGCGTTCTCCGGAATGCGGTCTTCGGATTCACCCTACCCGGGGCTCTGCTCCGGCGCTCCACCCGCGCGGGAGCGACCGGCACAAGTGCGTGGTCATTTGTCCCGCTTCGACGTCGATAGTGTCAATCAGGTCTACAATTTGTATTCTTCCTTGACGTGTTTCGCAAAGAGGTTGTCCGGACTACGGGTGAGGACCGAATCGATTATCTCGCGTGCCGTATTCTCACCGCCTTTCATCTTGGCGTGGGCTTTGGCGACATACACGGGGAAGTCCGGGTCGTTCGGAAACTCCTTCCGCAGTTGCTCAAAACCTTCGAGCGCCTCGGCGACATCACCGCCGAATAGCGCCGGAGCCATAAGCTTCATATACGAATCCATGAAGCGAGTATAGTGATGGTTCGGCCGGTTCTCCCTCATTTTCTTCAGATCTTTGAGAGCTTTAGGCCCAAAGGATGCTCCCGCCGAAAAACCGAAGGTGGAAAGACGTTGATAGGCCATCGCCCTTCCCGCAAGGGCCTCAAAAGAGCTCGTGTCCATTGCCAATGCTTTTGTGTACTCCTCGGCCGCCGCCTCGAGCGATTCCCGCGCCTCTTTCTTCTCTCCCTTGAGCTCCTGAATGAAGCCGAGGCGAAAGAGCGTTTTGCCTCTCACGATGTGCCGGTTGAGATTGTTCGCCTTGGACGAAGACAACTGTTCAAGCGCACCGGTCAAGGCGCTCTCATCGTAGCTTCGCAAGGTTTCTTCGAGAGTCGCAGGCGCTGATTTAGTCGCGGCTTGCCCCATCTGCGAGGTGGTGGTCAACAGAGCTCCAATCAGGGCCGGGAGCAAACGCAGTCTCTTCATGTTCATCTCCTCTCGTCAAGAGCGCACGGTACAATCAGTTGCCGCACGGGTTGGGTGCGTAGGTAGCTGAGCCTCTTCGTTCGAGAATCACGCAATCGGGCTCCATGGCGAACCCTCCCGTCGCGCGACCGGGCTTCGCCGCTTGCTTTGTCGTTCATCCAGCCAATACGCGAAGCACTGGACAAGCCTCGTATACCACGCAAGCACGCAACGCCGGGCTCTTTCCGTTTTCAAGGGTTTGGTTGTAGTGTGCACGGTGGTCGCATCTGGTTACGTGTATCACGTGCCCGTTCACATCGGGGCTCTATCAGGCAACCTCGAGCATTTCGTCGATGGAGCGGTCAACCATTCGACGGTAGGCGGCAAGGTCACCATGAATGCTACCGGCTTCAGCCCAGTACTCTTCGCAATACCCACAGTTGTCGCAGCTACCTTTGCATTGCCCATCCATGAAGTGGTCGATGAATCCATCGAGGCTTCTGTTGTCAATCACGATGTCCAAACCCTCGGGCAGTGCCCCGCCGCGGGCGCCGTATAACAGGACGTTGAGGAAATCGAGACTGTTTCCCTCATGGCTGCGTTGGGTGTAGATACGTACGCGCTGCTCGATCCACTCGGTGCTGTATTCTCTACCGGCAATCTTGAAGCGGTCGACCCCCAACGCCTCGTACCGCGCAATATCCTCCGGACGTATCCAGGGCGAGCGCAACAACTCAACGGGGTTGTCGAGCTTCTGGCGAGTGCACCATGCCATTGGGAAATTGTGCCGGGTCATGGTTGCGCCCGATTGCGAATTGTGGCTGGCGAATGCGCCGTGGTAGGTGATGAGCGGGCAATCGTAGAGGCACATGTTGTTCAAAAGCAGCTCGACATCGTTTGCCTTCGCGATGATTTCCTTAAGGGTGACAATGTCCCTGTTCAGGATATCAGGTACGGAGATGATCTCGACCTTATCGTAGTAATGACTCATTTTGTAGGTGGAGTCAACAAGTGCGGACAAAGAAAGCTTGATTTTCAGGTCTGGGAAATGTTTCTTGACGAACTCAACCACGAACGGATTACCCACGACAACCCGGTCGGCGCCGGCGTCTACGATCCGCGAGAAGTAGTCGTGGAGCTCGGGTTTGCGTGTGTACTCCTGGTTTCCCATGCACAGGCTGTTGGCGATGAAGTTGAAATCGACCCCTAAGGCATGAACGGCTTCGATATGACTCCGAGCCCTGGAGAAGTCCATATCGGGCACCTGCCGAGGGTGACGGAGATTGCCGACGATACTGCTGGGGACGCCGGCGTAGAGCTCGCTGATGTGTTCTTTGTACGGCTCCAGTTTCACCAACAGGTCCTTGTTCCAGTTATAGGGAACATTTAGCACCATAGTTCGCCAATCCTTTCGCTACTGAAATGTCTTGTGGTATCTGGTTTACGATTGCGATGTCGGTTTTCTCCGCCACATGGACAAGGCGCGAATTGTTCTCGACCCGTGAGAGGCGTTCCGCGCGGACCTCACTCATAGCGCAGTGCCTCTATCGGCTCGAGCCTTGCCGCCTTTCGAGCCGGCCACATGCTCGCGAGCATGGTTATGACCAAAGCGATCGCCAGGGAGATTACCGTATCGTCAGGCTTGATGAAAGGGTGCACCGCTCTGCCGTCGGGAAGAAAGTCGAAGAGCGGCGGAACACCGATTTTGTATTGCAGGAACACCGTGCCGAAGGATACCACCGTCGCGACCAACGACGCGGCGGCGCACAGCAGGAATGACTCGAAGAAGAAAAGCTGTATGATCCCCTTGCGGCTTATTCCGATAGCGCGCAGAACACCGATTTCCTGCGTACGTTCATAAACGGCCATCCAAAACGTGTTCAGGATAGTGAATGCGATTGCCAGGAATATCAACGTCGTCCAGAATCTCATAGCGTGCTGCATTGTCTCCGCAATGTCCAGCAGCGACCGCCCCAAGTATTCCCAGCGGTGAGTTTCGAGAGGAAGCGTTGAGGCCGAGGACAACCCCGAAATGCGGTCCATTACTACCGGGATCCGCGCTTCGTCGTTGAGCAGCAGTGCGACCTCAGTAACTTTGTCACGTGCATACATCAACGCTTCCGCGTCCTCGAATGTCATGAACATGTCCACCATGTATCGAAACTCCCACTGGGTTCCCGGCGAAAAGATGCCAACAATGCGGTAATCGGCGGCATTCAGAAAACCGTCGGGGGTTTGTGCCGCAAGCATGAGAACATCGCCGACTGACAAGCCGAGAACTCGTGCGATACGTTCGCTGATAACAACTTCGGAGCCGTTCTCGCTCAACGCGCGGCCTTCGAGAATGCGCTGGGTTGTGAAGAAATGCTTTTCGGTGCTTGGTGAGACCCCCATCACTATACCGTATGTGGTTTCCTCTCCGTTCCCCGCCATGCCGGAGAAGATGAACCGGTAAGCAGCTTCCTTCAGCGAAGCGTTGACGAGCGAATCGGCGAGGATCTCTTCCACATTCGCTCTATCGAGGATGAATGACGATGAAGTGGTGCGGTCTTCGATCGCCTTAAGGTATCCTTCGCGGTGAATCTGGATATGCCCGGTCCCCGTGCTGACCACGACATCGACCATCGCTTTCTTAATCCCCGCGACGTAGCTCAGGGCGTTGATCATAAAAAAAACGCCGAGCGCGATTGCCAGTGACGTGAGAGTCGAGCGCATGGGGCTGCGGGTGATGTTTTTCGATGCTAATGTAACAATGCGCTTCATGCCTCGACCATCCCTTCTAACATACCGTCCCGAATGCGGACGATTTCGTCGGAGTAGTCCATGACAAGTGAATCATGGGTGGAGAAAACGAAGCTGCAGCCTTCTTCTTCATTGAGTCGGCGCATGAGCTTGATTATGTCGGTACTCGTGGTCGTATCGAGATTCGCGGTTGGTTCGTCAGCAAGCACGACGACGGGAGAGGTCGCCAGCGCTCTGCCGATGGCGACCCGTTGTTGCTGGCCTCCGGAAAGCTGATTGGGCCTGTGGTCGCGAACCGAATCGAGCCCTATGGCTTCGATGAGGTGACTCACGCGCCTGTTGACCGCGGTCCAGTCGACGCCTCTGCGTTCGAGAAACGGTACCTTCATGTTCTCCTCAACGTTCAGTACCGGTATGAGATGGTACCGTTGGAAAATGAAGCCGATGGATCTGTTTCTAATTCCGTTTCGCTGCTGATCCCCGAGCCCCGTCGTCTCTGCGTCCATGAAACGCACCGTCCCGCTTGTTGGAAGGTCGAGCATGCCTAGGATATGAAGCAGGGTTGACTTCCCGCTACCGGACGGCCCTACAATCGATATAAACGTGCCTTGAGGCACCTTGAGATCAACGCCGCGTAGCGCATGTACGACATACTCGCCGGACTTATAGCATTTCGTTACGCCTTCGAGCGAGTAGAGGGGCGGCTCGCGGCCCGCTTCGCCCGTACCGACCGAGCCCATTTTGAGCTCAGCTACTTCGACAGTGTTCATTCGCGCCTCTCTTTGCTCACGTGTTACGATTGACTCAACTGGTATGAATTCCGCTTCCAAGCGAGTGCCGGTCGATACTCGCGGCTTTGGTATCGCCGGGTTCTTCCATTCGAGTCCCTCTCGTCAGGCGCGGCGGCATCGTATCCAAGCGTTCCGGTGATTAGAAGTAGTACCGCAAGCGCAGCATTCCCGACCACTTGTTCGGCAAATATCCCAGCAGGGCATCTTCGGAGTCATAGGTGTTATGGGTCAGAGAGCCCTCAAGCTTAATGGAGCTCCTTTGGTAGATTATCGAAACCGTCGATTGCACGGATGGGTCATCGAGGATGGCGATACCCAGGTACTGCAACGAAAATCGCGAGAAGATCTCGCTCTGGGTCACGAGCAGATACGCGTAGTTTCGGCGCATGAAGAAGTCCCATGATCCGGCGATGATATCCGTGTAGGCGCTCTCCCGATCATCGGTTGACACGGTCGTCAATTGATGAAACGCACTCCACTCGTCCGATGAGTATCCCGAGGTAACATAGTACTCGAATGCACAGAACAAATTGTGTCGCGTGAGAAACGAACATCCGGCAATACCGCTATAGAGCGTTCCATCCTTGCTGCTAAGCGTACCGTCGCTCCTCAGAATCTCCCGCGTTCCCCGGGGATCGATGCTTGCCTCCAGCCGGCAGTCGACGGGACCGATGTTGCCTCTTATTCCGAGGCCAAACCGTTCGTCGTCTCCCCTGAGCACATGGAGGGCGCCAAAGAGATCGATAGGGAGCTCTGAAGGGCACCATTCCAGTTTGAGCGCACCGCTGCTGCTGGACGGTTGCAGGTCGGGTTGGAGCACGAGGTTACAGATGAGCTGGGGGAACGGTGAGACGGTGATTTCCCCCAGGAGCACCCCTTCCCTCACCGCATCGAGATTGTGCGGGTCGCGTTCGCGATCGAAATGGTTGGCCGGGTTCCGGAACATGCCGTACCCCCATCCAAGAGAATACTTGCCGATGGTGAGCTGAACCCATGCCGCCGGTCGGAATGCGATGAGCAGCTCGTTGAGGACAAGATGCATGTCCTCTATATCGAATGTGTCCCTCTCGGGGACGAACGTCGCGAGCGCCGCGCAACGCAACGAAGAGCGGGAACCGCTTCTTCGTGCGATTCCTTCGAGGCTCAGAACGGGCTCCAGCCGGTAGGTATACGCGTCTCCGAGGCCATATAGAAATGCGCAGGCGTTCGACCTGCCTATATTCAGCTCCGCCAACGCATTTCCGCTTAGTTGCCATGACGATTTGTCGGATATCACCGGGGAGGATTGTCCCGCTTCCTCCTCCTGGACAAGTAGAGCCATGAGGTTGTCATCCGCATCGGCCAGAGAGTCCGCCTGCTCGTGCGCGGCGCCGGCCACAAAGATACAAAGTATGGCAGGAAGGCATCTGTGGAATAGGAATGATAGCACGTCAAACTCGCTTTTCTGGACGCGGTGTCACATCGCCGGCTCCGCTCAAACCATGTACATCGCTTACGTAGCTATTCGTCGCGGAATGTCACCACTATCGCATCATGGTTTTCACATACTCAATTGTAAACATGCGTTCCTCGAAAGACACTCCTCGTTTCACCCCAACGACCTTCACGATTGTAACCTCGTTCGATATCCTGCTTTCCATCTTCCAGATCGTCGGCACCACTTTGCCGTCCATGCTTTTCCCCTCAGAGAGAGTCAACGTCTTCAGGTGCTTGCCGCTCAAGGAGTAGTAGTCCTTTGCGATGGGCGTGTTCTCCGGGGAAATCGTATAGTGTATTGACGAATAATGCCCTTTCCCTGATTCGGACCTCTCGAGAATGAACGTCTTGCAGGCACGCCCCTGGACGACCGTGTCGCGATAGCTCTCACAGTCGTAGTCGACAAGCAAATTCGCGGAAATGTCACCGATGCTGAACCCGCTGCCCATCAGCCCCGATTGAAGCGTGACTCGCATCGGGCGGCTAGTGTTCGGAAAGAACATGTACCCGGCCTTATCCTGTACCAGAACGATTCTACCACGTTCGACGTCGGGTTTGAGAAACTTGATAACAGCGTCCTCTCCCTTACGGTACACTATCAACCGGTATACCTTCTCCCGTCCCGCTTCATCTCGCACGGCAAGGATGTTCTCGTACTCCAGGTCGCCGCTCCCAATGAGAGCATCCTCCGCCTGCAGGATTACTTCGCCATACTCTCCACCGGCAGCGACGGAGAAGAGAATGCACACAGTAATGATCAACAACATCAATTTCTTGCATGCCGGAGCTTTCATTTCAGTCACCTTTCTCGATCCCCCTCCACGTGGGAGAGATGTTGTGGCACGTGCCGTCTCAATCGCCCGACTCGGCGACTTCTCTGATTATGTCAAGAGACTTCCGGCAGTTCGTCTGGCCAACGATCGGAAGGGGCATCAACGCCGCGCAGCTCAGTTGGGCGTCGGAGGCGCCGTTGTCCATGGCGCGTTTTGCGTGAAAACGAACCACGTTTTCGTTTCCAATCGCAGCGCCGATCGCCACAAGCAGTATTTCTCGGGTTTGCACGTCGAAGCATTTGCCAATCTCCGCGTCGATGGAGTGGATTACCTCGTAGTACTTCTCCATGACAAACGGGTATTTCTCCTGCAGGGAATTCATTATCTCACTCCTATTTGATGAGACACGCTTTCAGTTGCTCCCACTCAAGTGAGCAGGATTTGTCCGCGGCCACCATTTCATCGAGCTCGTCGAAATCACGATGGATAGTGGTGTCGATATTTCCGCACTGCCGAATGCACGCGTTGCGTTTTGCCACCTCCGTTCTTCCATACATGAGGTAGAAGCCGAAGTACCGGAGAAGGGCGATTACCACTTCCATTTTCGGTGGTATGGAAAGTCCGACCATGGCGGCCACATGTCGTTGAAATGAACGCTCGGAACGCCAATACAGGCAGTATTCGAGGAAATTCACGTGTGCGTACATGTTGTCCGGATAGCGGGAAAGCGTCTCGCGGTGGAGAGCCAGCGATTCGCGATGACGGCTTCGACGCAACAGGAAACAGGCCAATCGCTTCACGGCCCACGTGTAGGCCGGCGATCTGTCCAATACCGCCCGATATGCACGTTCGGCTTCGTCAAAACGCTCAGCCTTCTCCAGGCAATATGCGAAATGTGACTGTGTCCAGAGGCTGTCATGTTCACGAGTCGACAATGCATGACGGTATTGCGCGCAGGCGTCGTCAAGGCGGCCGTTCTTCTCGAGTATGTAGGCGTAATAGCCGGCAACGCCGTCCATGTTCCAGGCATCGGGGATTGTGTCAAAACAGGAAAGGGACTCCGCGAACCGTCCGCTCTTGCCGAGAGCAACTGCGCACGCTTTTCGCATGCGCTCGTCAGGTTGGTCAACCTCCTCAAGGAGGTCGAGCAGTGGTCTGTAGCGTCCTTCGCGCAGGTACTGCTCGGCCTGCGCTGCCGGACCGGGCTCCACATGGGACGTTTGGCTCGCCCGGGCATTCGGTGATTGCACCTTAAGCGCTGGCATGCTGATACTCCTCTTCGATGATCCTCTTCATGGTCTGCATGTTCACCTGTGAGTGGCTGTTCATGTAGTCACGTGCTTTCTCATCGGAAATTTCCGACTCAGGGTCCATCGCGAAATCCTGTATCCAGACCATTTCTATGCCGGCATCGGTCTTGTGATACTCCCAGTCTATGTACATGTGCCGAAATGGCTTCATGGGAGAGACACGCTCGGCATGGCAGCGGCCGTTCTCTTTGTCGAGGTCACGCCAGGACACCCAGCTGTTCCCGTTGGTGTGTGAGAGCCGGAAGTGAATCCGATTGCCTTCACGTTCGATGATCTCGGCGTCGGTGTACTCGTCGAAGAGCTCGGGCCATCGCTCGATATCATTCGAGATGTCGAAAACCGAATCATAGTCAGCGTTAATCACGATGGTGTTGCGAATCTCCATGTCGCTACCCCTTTGGTTGTTCGACCAGGGCGACGGCCCGTATCCATGAGGCGCCGACACCCTTGATCTTGATTGGGAACCCACAGAAAACGAAATTGCATGGGTCCGGAATACTGTCAAGATTGGCAAGTCGCTCGATGTGATAATATTCGCGCTTCCTGCCAAGGAAGTGAGACGGCCAGAGTATCGAGTGGTTCCGCTCCGAGAAGAATCCCTCGATCATTCGGCCGTAAGGAAGATCGAAACCAAGTGCGTCGATGCCGATAAGGGTCACGCCCTGGTCCAGAATCCATTCGGTCGCTTCGACCGACATGCCCGGAAAACGATAGAAGTACTCCCTGGTCCCCCAAAGCTTGGCGGCATCGGTGCGAATGAGAACAATAGTTCCCTTTTCGATCACGCACCCGATACGCCGTGCGGCGTTGATGCAGTCTTCCTTGGCAATGGCGTGGCCCGGCTCAACGTGCGAGCAGTCGAGCACCACTCCCTTACCGAAGAAGTGGTCCAAGGCTAGCTCGTCAATTCGCGGCGAGGGCCGCCCCTCACATTGCGTGCCGTAGTGGAAAGGCGCATCAACGTGCGTTCCCACATGAACCGAAGAGAACACCTTCTCATCTGAGAGAAACTCGCCATCCGGGAAATCGGACTCTCTGAAGCGTCGTTTGCCGGTTAGGTACTCGGCGGCGAGGCGTGCCTTGCGCAAAGGTCCCGTCTTCCGGTGAAATGTCGCCGACCGGTTGAGAAAACCGATGCCGCTTCTATGCCCCAAACGCTCGACCCTCACTGGAAACGGTTCGAGCTTCTCATGCTCATCGATAGGAAGAGAAAGGTCGATGATCCTGGCTTTGTCGAGCTCAGAGAGCATTGGGTACGGTCCTCGCGGCTGAAATGTGAATCATACTTCGATCCTGCGTAGCTTGAAAGTGACGTACCCGTGGTCCGGACATGTAACCGTCAGTGTTCCTGATTCTTGCGCAAACGGGAACTCGGCGCCGAATCTCAGCGCGAGCATACCGGGGAACATCGCATGAAATGACGCGCCGCAAAAGGGTTTCTCCGGGGTGTTGAGACCAGTGAAAACAAACGTATCCCCCGTCTCGTAGTCCATTACACACTTCCCTCTGCGCTCGATTACCGTTACTTCGAATCCGATTTTGCTTTCGCTCATATGCCCTCCGTGAACTATCCCGCCGAATAGGATAGTGTGCCTTCATCGGCTTGCCGCGCGTGAAGGAAGTTGTGATTTCGCACCAGCGTCGTGCCGCCCACCACTCCAATGAGAATGTGTGAAACAAGCGACGGCAGCACACTGCCTGTCAAAGCATAAAAGACACAGAAGAAAGAAGAACCGACGAAGATGGTAATGAAGCTGCTTCGGTTCCTGAAATGGCGCGAGATGTTACCCAATACGAAATAATGGAACAGGCTGATCAAAAGCGATGAAACGAAGCCCATCGCAAGGAGTTGGCCCCAACCGGGATTGGGGAAGAAATAAAAGTAGAGATATCCGCGCCACAACACCTCCTCCATCGCCGGATTCATCACAACGAAGATGCCGACAAATACGATTTCGTGTCCGCTCAGCGGCGGCGCTTTCGCCTTGACCAACCCAATGAAGGGCAGGCAGCCGAAAAGGATGGAAAAAGCGAGAACGCCCAAATGCAACCCGTTCCGGAA
>WJIN01000318.1 GCA_014730295.1 Promethearchaeota archaeon
GATTATATGATAACATTCCTCAATTACAAAGGAAAACCAAACCGCAAGAGAATGCTCAAGAGCAACAGAATTTACGCTTGAGTATTATCCAGAAAACCTTAAATCTTATTACCCGACAAGTAGATCGGGATCTGGAAGAGATCTCCGAGTTCATCACAAAAGATCAATATGATGAGATCACAGACACCATAAAATCCTTAATCGAACATATCCTCAGTTTCATCTTTCAAAAGTTAACGGTAAAACTCATCTCCCCTGAAACAAATAAAACATGATCTATCTACTAACTGTTCATTTATTTTTTTTTTAAATTTTCCAGATTTTTGATTAGGTCATTATTTGGTATTAATAATGTGCCTTCCCTTAGCGATAATATGCTAATGAGATATTCTCAGTTTTGAATTGTAGTAATAGGTTATTCACAAAGAAAAATATTACAATTCATAAATCACACAATCTATTTTTATTTGGTGAGTGTTATTTGTCATTTAAAAAAAAAAAATAGAATTCTATCCTTTGATTTCTCTTCCCTTTTCAATTCTGTCAAGATCCTTTTCTTGTAAGGCACGACGTTGGACTTTTCCAGTCATACTAACAGGAAGTGAGCGAACAAACTCTATAAATTTAGGGGCTTTCCAAGAAGCGAAATTCTCATAGCACCACTCCTTCAGTTGTTCCGATGTGATGTCCTTATCGGCTTTATAGTCCTTTTTGAGCGTTACCCAAGCTTTTGCAACTTCACCTCGATGCTCATCCGGCAGGCCTGCGACAGCGACTTCATCAACCATAGGATGGTGTGCCATAAGCTCTTCTACTTCTTTTGGAAAGACCGAATGTCCTGATACCTTAATTAAGGATTTCTTACGATCTCGGATTTCACACCAGCCATGTTCATCCATAAAGCCTATATCACCCGTCAATAGCCAACGACGTCCATCCCACATCTTTAGGTTATCTTCTTGCTCCTTTTGCTCACCTTTATAGCCCAGCATAACCTGAGGGCCACAGACACAGATCTCTCCCGTATGTTCAACTCCGAAACCTCCACGTTCTTTTGTTCCATCGCAGATTGGTCCCGCCTCAAAATCATTTGGGTCAAAGATTGCCCAATCGGTACCTGGAAGTGGCAACCCAATCTTTCCCGTTTTAGTAGGTCCCCAGAAGGGAGCGACGGACACAACGGGTGAGGTCTCAGTCAAACCATACCCAACGCGAATTGGACAGAAGATTTCTTCGAAGGGGACTCTCACATAATCATGTAATGGTCCCGCACCTTGAGTCGCGTATTTCAATTTCTCATGGAAATCATATCGTTTTTTGAATTTTTCCTCTCCCATCTCCTCTACGAAATCGGTTAACCGCTTGAAAAGCATCTCTACTCCTGTATACATAATACCTTTGGGTGCATCAAGTTGTTTAATTGTTTTGCATAGATCTTCTTCTTCGGGGGGTCGTGGAAAGAGAAGCATGTTCATTCCCAGAGCAGTAGCGCCGTTCATAACACAAGTCATCCCAAAACTGTGGAAGAACGGGATGGAACCGATAGTAATCATGCCGGGAGTTAATTGTACCCAGTCTTGCATTTGATAAAGATTCGCAATTAAGTTGGCATGACTTAGCATCGCAGCTTTTGGCAGACCCGTGGTGCCACCGGTCATTAAATAGACTGCGGGATCATTCCACGGATCTATATCCACTTCGATTTCCTTTGGTTCGGTATTTTCAAGAATGTCCATTAATCGATGGACCTTATAGGTTTCCCCTTCATCAGGAATTTTATCTTGAAAATCTGGCACTTTATCGCGTAATAATTCAAACATTTTCTCGGGAACATTTACAAAGTCGAGAAGATTTGTTGGAATTAGGTGTTCAACTTTAGTCTTAGGTAAGGTTGTTTTCACGAGTAAATAAAGCGCATCCATCAGTACTAAGACTTTTGCATCAGTAATAGTTAATTCGTGGAGTAGTTCCATCGGTTTATATTGTGGATTGACTCCAGCCACAATCGCCCCAATATATTGGGTTCCTATATATGCTACAACAAAATTAATGGAATTCGGTAAATCTATTGCAACCGTGTCACCCTTTCTTACACCTAAATCGTAGAGATATGTTCCAAATCTTTTAGCATATTCAATTAATTTTCGGTAAGTTATCTTTTCAATATGAGGCCCAAAAACCGCCATACAGATATCTTCGTCCCAGAGATCGTTATCGTTCGCATTTCGGATAAATCCATCAAACATCGGCTCGATCTTGACGCGATCAACGTCATAGAGTTGTTTTGGAACTCCCTCGGGCCAATATCCTCCAGTAAACCATACTTTATTCTCGTCAACTTCAAAATCTTTTAAACTTGGCATATATTTCACGTTTTTTTAACTGTTTTGTATTAGATATTTTATGTTTCAAATTACAATTAATAATCTATTTTGATATTAAGATATTTAATGTTTTTTATTGAATTATTAGAAAAATTGAATTTATATACTTAACTACTTATATAGATGAGATTTATTAATAGCGATCAATTTAGATTCTAATCATTTTTCATAGAGATAATAACAAAGATGGGATTTAAAGATAAGTTAGTAGAAAAACTAAGAGTAGAGCTAACCGAAGGAGAATTAGAGCTTTTACCTAGCGGATTTCAAACTTTAGGAGGGATAATTATAATTAAATTAGATGAGCAATTATTAGAAAAGAAAAAACTCATCGCGAATGCATATCTTGACATTCTTCATTATATGCGCTCAGTATATTTAAATCGAGGGAAAATAGAAGGACAATTTCGAGAACCTGAAAGAATTGAATATATTGCCGGAAAGAAAGATCCCGTCGTCGAACATAAAGAGCACGGGGTTGTGTATCGATTCAACATTAAAAAAATAATGTTTAGTAAGGGAAATATTAACGAAAGAAAACATCTCGCATCCTTAGTGAAAAGTGGGGAGGTTATAGTAGATATGTTTGCGGGAATTGGCTACTTTTCGCTTCCAATAGCCATTTTAGCAGATCCCAAAGATATTTACAGCATCGAGTTAAATCCAACCGCATATAAATATCTTGTCGAAAATATTCAATTGAATAATGTCCAAGAAGTAGTCCATCCCATACATGGAAATTGCAAAGAGGAAGTGCTAAGATTGAGTGAGGAGGGGATAAAAGCTGATAGGATTATTATGGGAGTTTTTCCAGCTCCAAAAGATTATATCGAGGAGGCATTAACCTTAGTAAAAAATTCTGGTACTATTATTCACTATGAAGGGATTGCCGATAGAGAAAAAAATTTAGTGCTATACAATGAATTTGCTGAGATTGCTGAGAGCCAAAAATTTATAACCGAATTGAAAGACAAACGTTTTGTAAAGAGCTATGGACCAAATTTATACCACATAGTATACGAT
The DNA here is from genome assembly GCA_014730295.1 of Promethearchaeota archaeon. Next base: position 3,408 of record WJIN01000318.1, read on the forward strand.
ATTTTTGCTAAAAAGACAGAAAAATAAAAGAGAAGGTTGTTGTATTTTTTTTAGATATAATAATAAAACTCAAAACTAAAGAGCATATTTAATTAAGGTAGAGCAATAAAATATAATATAAGAAAAATGACGGCTAAAAGAGGTAAAATCGCGTTAGATTATTCTCATAAAAATAAACTAACAATGGAATCCAGCTCCTATTCAGATTTTGTACAGTTTTTATTTAATTCTGGTTTTAGACTCGGGAAAATCCAAGCGGGTTTCGATTCGATAGAAAAGCTGGAAAATTATGACTTAATCATGCTAACAACCCCAAGGAGCGCAGAGTTTACCGAAATGGAAATAGATAATATTGAAGAATATGTAAAAGGGGGGGGAAGTCTTCTAATCGTTAGCTCTGCGGGAGGAGATTATAAGAACAGGACAAATTTAAGCCACCTAACCGAAAGATTCAAATTCTCCATCGTTCCAGATGAGGTCCGTGATTCAATGAAATATGCCAATCTACAAAAACGCCCAATTTTTTCTGATTTTAAACCTCACACTATCACAAATGGGGTAAAAAAAGTAGTATTTTCAAGTGCGTGTTCATTAGATGTCCAAGAATATATTAAAAAAGATCAAAGTATCAATATTGATATACTTATTAAAGCTGGACTGAATGCCTGGCATAAAGTGTATGATGGACAAGAATGGATTGAAGAAGATATCCCAAATAGTCCGCTAATGGTGGCAATAGAATATTATGAGGGGAGAGTAGTCGCATTTGGAGCATTATCCTTATTTTCATCACTAGGAAAAGAATATGGCTTTTATGCTCATGATAATGACGTATTAATTGGAAACGCGATTACGTGGTTAATAGAAAAAGAATCTACCGAAGATAAAGTTTTAACTCTTAATATTAATAGGGAATTATTTCAATGGGCTGAAAAAACTGTTAACGAAGAGCAATGGGGAAGTTTTTCCGATTTAGTTAATGTAGGACTCAAACATTTCAAAGATAATTATCGCGAGATAATGACTGAACTTCAAGCTCGACAATTAGAAAAGAAGAAAGCTTATGAAAAAGAAGAGAAGGAGAAGAAAAGAGCCGCCGAAGAGGAAATTCTAAATCTAATACCAAAAAGGAAAAAAGAAGATCTCTTGGATATTATCAGTACCTTACAAGAAATCTCGGGAGAAAAATATGAATTATCAATTGATTTCGATGAGCTTGATTTAGAGGAGGAGGAATTAAAAGAAATCGAAAAGTCTAAAGAAAAAGAGGTAGAAAAGTCTGAGGAGGTTTCAAATAAAGAGGAAAATCCACCAATAGGAACAGAAAATCTTAAAGAAAAATTCAAAGATGAACAATTAATTGAAGAGTATGAAAAGCAAACTGGTAAACATGCCATCTGGCAAGGAAATATCACAAATCAATATAAAGAATGGATTAGAGAAAAATTTGGGATTGAAGAAGAAAATAGCGAGAACTCTAACTAATTTTGGTTTATCCAAATTTATGAAGATATGAGGATTCTTATCTACTAAACCGAAAAAAAGAAATTACATATTTCATTTATATCTTTAAGAATTTATAATGGACGATTTCATTTTTGTTCTGGGAAGTAATTGGAAGCTCTCATTAGCAGAATTAGATATGGTTCTAAAAAGCAAAGTCTATGCAGGAAAGATTAATGATTATTCCTCTAATATTGCTACAGTCAAGTTTAATAATTTACTTGAGCAAGAATATTACGTGGATAACCTGGAGACCATTCAATATTATTTAGGAGGGACGCAAAAAATTGCGCGAATTTTTGATTTTTTTAACATTTTTACTCTAAAGAATGCCTTCCCCCTTAATATTGATAATTTTAATGAGGTAAAGCGAGCTAGGAAAAAAATCAAAAAAATTCTGGAAAATAATTTGGACAAGATATTTCGACAAACAAAAGACAAGGATATTTTCTTTGCGGTCTCTATTTATCCTAACTTATTTGATGATAAGTATTACCGAGAAGTGTTAGTAAAACATTTCTTACCATTTCTGAATAAAAATATTTCTCAACTATTGAAAGAAAAAGGGGCAAATAAGGCAATTTATTTTAAATATCCCGAAAAGAATATCGTATCAGGAAATCTTAATCCCATTTTTCCTCATCATGTAATTAAATATGAACTCCTAAAACAAAATAGAGCAGAGCTTATTTTTGCGATAAGTGAGGAGGGATGTTATTTTGGTCGAACTTTCACGGCGGATGACCCCAATTTTAAGCGTAAGGTTGATGAAGAACGACCTCATAAGGATTTTAAAAGTTCTATTTCACCAAAATTAGCCATTATGATGTTGAATTTTCTCAATATTTTTGAAAATCGCCATCAAAACAGAATCTTAGATCCTTTTGTTGGAAATGGAACTATTGCTCTTTTTGCGCTCATAGAAGATTTTACTATATATGGGTCTGATATTGAGAAAGAAAAAGTTGAGCATACAAAAAAAAATGTAAGATGGCTTCAGAAAGAGTTAGAAATCCCCCCTATTCCAAATATGTCAGAAAGATTCCGAACAATTGATATAAACAATCTATCTAAACAGTTTGAGCACGGATTTTTTGATGGAATCGTTTCAGAACCCGATTTAGGACCTTTTTATAAAGAAGAACCATATTCGATAGAAGCAATTGAATTATTTGAGACCAAACTTGAACCATTATATGATACCATCTTTAGAGAAGCATATAAACTTTTGAAACATGATTCAAGAATCTGTATAGTTGCACCAAGTATTAGTCTAGTTGATGATACTAGTGATAAACGGATGGATGTCCAAAAAATCGCGACGAAGCATAATTTTAGACCAATCCCTCTAATCTCCTCAAATAGAATTACAAACAAATCAAACGAGATCCTTCAATTTAGAAAACAAAACCTATATTCAATTATGGATACAAAACCGGGACAAATTATAAAACGTAAAATCTTTGTCTTTCAAAAATAATAAAACTTGAGATTTATGAGCTATAAAGATTTTTTTGATAAGCTTGAAGATTCACTGGAAGGAAGTACTCATTTAGATGAGTTAGCCAATGCTAACCATGACCCTTTTAGAATATTAATATCGACGATTATTTCAGCGAGAACCAGGGACCAGAACACAAGAAAGGTCACTAAGCGTTTATTTAACAAATACAAGACTCCAGAGGAAATTGCAAATCTCTCAGAAGAGGAATTGCAGGATCTAATTTATGAGGCAGGATTTTACAGAGCAAAAGCAAAACATATCAAAGAAACTTCACAGATAATTCATGAAAAGTATAATGGAAAAGTACCCAGAGATTTTGAAAAGTTGATGGAGTTACCAGGAGTTGGGAGAAAGACGGCAAATTGTACTCTGGCTTATGCTTTTCAAATACCAGCAATCTGCGTTGATACACATGTCTATCGTATTTCAAATCGATTAGGATGGACACAGTCGAAAAATCCCAAACAAACTGAAAAAAAATTAAAACATTTAATCCCAAAAGACCAATGGATTAGAATAAACCGTCTATTTGTAAAGTTTGGACAGCAGATTTGTCTTCCGAATAATCCTAAACACGAAATCTGTCCTGTTGAAGATATCTGTCCAAAAGATTTTTCAATGGAGCAAAAATAGCGCGTTAATAAGTTTTTAGTAATAATCTACTTTTGGATGGTAATGTTTTCGAAATACATATCCTAGAAAAATCCCCCCAATCAATCCAAAAATGTGCGCCCACGCATTTATACCTGGGGCAAATGAGGCCGTTAAAAAAAACATTACATACATTAAAGCTAAAATCAATAATGACGGATTTTCTAACGCAATTATAATAAATGCCGAACCAAGTAAGCCGAAGATTGCTCCTGAAGCTCCAAGACTGATACTTCCAAGAGGTAAGAACAGTAAGGAAAAGAGACTTCCCAATAAACCCGATATAAAGTATATGACTAAAAATTCTAATTTTGAAAAATTATTTTCCACCAAAGCACCGAAAAGAAGAAGACCGAACATATTAGAAAATAAGTGTAATGGGTCAGAATGAAGAAACATTGAGGTAAATAAGCGCCAAATCTCGTAATTATAAATAATTTCGTAATTTATCTGGACAACTAAGATGAGATATTCACTTGCCACAGGAGATAGAAAAACGATATAAAAAATCACGTTTATAAGTATCAAAGTCAAGGTGAGCTTGGCATTCTTAAGATCATCCACATCCAAAATTATCATACTTAATCTAATCTTTGCTTTCTTTAAATTTATTTTATTTATAGGAACTAAGTAAAAACTTTTAATAATCCGAATTACCATTTAAAATGTATAGAGAGGTTTGAGAAAATGCACGAAGACTATAATCAAAAGAAAAAAAGACTCGTGGAATCGCTAACAAGCAACAATCTATTAACAGACAAGCGACTTTATAAGGCATTTTTAGAAATTCCTTTAGAAGAGTTCATTCCACAAAATTATCAGGATCCGTTAAAGATCTATCAGGATATTCCCAATTTGTTCTATTATCATGATCCGAATAACTACAGAACTATTTCAGCCCCTCATATGATTACTATAATGCTTCAAGGATTAGCATTAGAAAGAGATGATGATTTATTGATCTTGGGGGCAAAATCAGGGTATATCGCAGCCTTAGCACATGAATTAGCACCGCAAGGAGAGATTATTATTTTAGAAGCGAATTCAGAAATTGCCAATCTCACCGAAGAAAATCTGAAAAAATTGGAATTGGATCATAATATTACAGTAATCGTAAAAAATCCATTAGAAGGTATGCCGGATCTTACTCCCTGGCAAAAAATCTTGGTAACAGGAGCGATCAAACAGACTAGGATTACCCCCTTATTAAGACAACTGGATAAGAACGAGGGTGTTATTTATGCTCCAATTGGAGAAGGTTTAGTGCAAACATATACACAAATACTTAGGGTTGATAATAATTTCTATGGGAAAAAGCAACTCCAAGTACGGTTTACACCTTTAATGACTCAAGTAGAACTGGACGAACTTGAACTCATTACTGATTTAGAAGAATACGAAGAAGTAGAAGTAGAAATCAATCCGAAAAAAGTAGATAAAACCTTAGAAAAAATCAACATAAAATATGAGACTAATGTATTCGATGAGATAAGTTTCGGAGAAAAGGGCGAGGAAAAACCAGTTGGTATTAAAGAACGAGATGAGGCAATAGAATTCCTGAAAGACTTGGATGAATGTGCCAGTAAATTCAAGCGTGAAGATGATGTAAATAGTTGCTTCGAGAATGTTGAGGAAATGGATGCTGTTATCGAAAGCTTGAAAACTTTCAAAAAAGATATGGGGTTGAAAGTGAAAAAGATTCAAAATATCCTCAATCAAATTAGAAGTTATAATATTGTAAGAAAGCAATTTGAATCCCGATCAATTTATGATGCTGAAATCATTGATAAACAAGCGGAAATAATTAACAAACAGATGGCACAAGTGAATGAGTTAGAAGACATTATCAATGCGGAAATAGAGAGATTAAAAAAAATGGACTAACTCTCTTTTGTTTCTATAAAAAAATTGTAAAAAGTAATTAATATAATTACTATTCAGAATATATTATTCACTTCATTTTATTAAGATATTCAATGATCGCTTTCATAAATGCTGGTAAATCATCGGGAGATCTTGACGTGATAAGATTATCATCTATAACCACTGCCTCATCTTTAAATAATACTCCAGCATTAACCATATCATCTTTTATTGCGAAATAACTAGTTGCGGCTTTCCCCTCAAGGATACGTGCAGATATCAAAACCCATCCCGCGTGACATATCGCAGCAATCAATTTTTTGCTCTCATTAATAGATTTGACAAAATTTAATACACTATCATAGCGCCTTAGATGATCGGGGTTGCTTGCTCCACCCGGTAGTACTAACCCTATATATTCATCAGGTTTTGCATTATCTATCGCCAAATCAGGCTTTATTGGATATCCGTGTTTACCCTTTATTGTATCTTCTGAAAGTCCGATCAGATCTACTTCATATCCCGCTTCTATTAATCGAATACGCGGATAATGAAGTTCTAAATCTTCATATCCATTCGTCGCAATCATAGCGAATTTTTTCGCCATTAAAATCACCTTTCTTGATAATTTTTTAGTCTAATTCCTTTATATTCCCTTTAAATTGCTTTAAATATTAGAATTTGGATTATAAATTATTTATAGAATAATTCTGTTTTCCCCTTAAAGCCTCTGATACTATTAAACTAAGAATAAATTGTTCTCAAAAATTATTTAATTTTTAGAATATTTTAAGAACTAAAGAAGCGTGAAGTGTTTACTATGCCGAAATTGATACCTTTTCGGAATTTCCATTACAAAGAAGGAAAAAATAACCCAGAAAGACTAGAGGAACTTGTCGCCCCTCCGTATGATGTGATCTCGAAAAAGGAAGAGAACCATCTTAAGAAAAAAGATCAGAACAATATTTGTCATATCATTCTTCCTGATTCATATGAAAAGGCGGGTAAAAAACTAAATAAAATGATTCAAGACGAGATATTGGTCTGTGGGGAAGATAGATGTATTTGTATCTACGGTATTGAGTATAAAAAGCCCGGATCCGAAAAGTTAATTAGTCGCTATGGATTTGTCGGATTATTACGATTAGTCGAAATTTTTCCTGCACATGACGGGGTTATTCCGCATGAGATGACGTTCAAAAAATACACCCGGGATAGATTGAATCTGATCAGAGAAACTGATGCTAATTTTTCTCCAATATTTACGATTTATAACGGAAACGGTTCCGCAGATAAAATCATTCAGAAATATATCAAGCATAAGCCTAATTTAGTTACTGTCGACAGAGATGGATTTACCCATAAAATTTGGGATGTGTGGAAACCAGAAGATATTGAAAAAATACAAGAAATAGTGAAGAACAATTCGATCATAATTGCAGATGGGCATCACCGCTATATTACAAGCCTTCGACATAGCCGACATGGGGGATGCAAGTATATCATGAGCCTTTTTATTGATTTTAACGATCCGGGACTCATAATTTATACAAGCCATCGTCGGGTTCATAATATAAAAGTTAAAAATACGAAACAACTCCAAAAAAAGCTTGCTAAGTATTTTGAAGTTAGTTTGGTGGAATCCATGGATAAATTAAAAGAACTATTGGAAATAAATAAGGATCACAATGTTTTTGGATGTTATTATCAAAATGAAAATATCTTTATTAAACTTAAAGATGATGTGAAACCAGAACAAATTATATCTGGTCAACATTCAAACGAATGGAAAAATTTGGATTTACCTATCCTTCATAATATTTTGTTTGAAAAATGCCTAAAAATTACGCAAGATGACGTCGATTTTATAAAGGATATGGACCAAGGAATTGAACAAGTTAAACAAGGGAAGATCGATGCGCTTTTCATTGTAAACCCAACCACACTGGAACAGGTCCACAGAATTACAAAATTAGGAGAAATTATGCCTCAAAAAAGTACCTATTTTTACCCAAAACCATTAAGTGGGCTTATTGTCCATAAGCATACGGACAAAATAGAATAGAGGGATTATATAATTATAAATAAGTTAAAAAAATAGAAGAAATAAATTTAAAAAATATTATTTAGCATACTTTTCTTGAAAATCTTTCAGCTGTGTTATAATTTCATCGCGTTCTGAACCCACAATCATCTTGCCTGCTTTTGCCTTCATATCTCGTGCAAATCTCATAAATTGATGTAAGGCTGGGCCTGGTGGAAAGTCATCTCGTGCATCTTCAATAATTTCACCTAAATCTTTGCAACTTAACCCCCGATCAATTTTTTTGTATATTTCCATGAAGAAGTCGTGATATTGCCCTTTTTTATGAAGTCCAACTTCGGATACTTTAGTCTCTAAAGGTTGTGGCCCGCCTTCTCCTGAAGTAGTAGAGCCAGCACCCCTTCCTTTTACAACGACTTGGGGTTCTGTCCGAGGATAATCGCCAGAGCCCGCACATGTATATCTTATTGAGACTGCTTCTTGAGCTGAAATTTCCCTTATTTGTATTATTAGCTCTGAGTCTCCTCCTTGTTGAATTACTTCATAATCTAAATCTTTCGGAGTGAAATCCGTTAAGGTGAACCCCTCGGGTATTTGATCTCTTACCACAATATTTTCCAATTCCACGTTACCTTTGTTTTGTATGCGTACGCTAATATCAAATTCTCCTTCATTTATTCCAGGTCTTATACTTTTTAATGTTTTTAATTTTCTTTTCACATACTTAATCTTTATTTCAGGTTCTGTTTCTGGTGACTTAACGTAATGATCTCCCTTTTTAGCGCTGTTTATTCTGATTTCTATTGGTGTGGGGTACTTTACTTCTGGTTTTGGATTCTTTGCGCGCATCGGGTATTTATATTTAAGTATATTGTTAGGGACAAAATAGTTTGCTAAATCCTTTAATTTAATTGAAATTTGATGTGCCGAGTCTGGATTTTGGTCGTCTGGGGTAATATCAAGGCTCTCAATGAACTCTTCTCTTTCATGGATTTCAATTTCCCCATCCGCACCCTCCAAGAGTAATTTAAGGTTCTTCTCTTCGGGGGGAATAAAATCTTTTGGAATTGAATCACTTATTATTAGTGCATCTATGTGTGAGGTTCCAGAATTGGTGATTGTATTTTCAATTTGCATGTCTGTGTTTGCATACGCATCGACTTCTGGAGGAAGTATCGCCTTTTCAATTTCAGCTCGTAATACTGGATAATAGGTTGCTTCTTTGTTAATTTCTCCAATAATTCTCGTGACCACTTCAAATAAAGTTGTGAATTCCACCGAGGATTCCAATTGAGGAACATTTTCTGATTCTACTTGAAAATCGAAATCCCAAGAATCATCTGGCTCTAATTTAATGTCTGGTGTTTCGGAGACAATAGTTTCAGCACCTGTTGCAATATTATGGGAAACATCGACCTTTTCAAGCCTTACTTTAAATTCCGATTCGTTAATGAATTCCACATTACAGTCCCATGTTCCAGGAGAGGCGCCCTCATCTGTACTTACTCCACTAAGAGAATCCGTTAAACCACGGATTTCTGGATCAATCATTGCTATTTTCGCGTCATTTGCTAAATATGTAATTTTTGTGGCACCTAATGATTGCATTTCGCTATTATTAATCATAGAATCAAACATTACTTCCACAGTGGCTGTTTCTTTGGGGGGAATTGCGTCTATTGCCCAATTTAATACTTTCTTCCCCCCCTCATCAACTATTTCCGCATTTCCGTAATTTGGAGTGGGGATTTCGAGGTTCTGTAAGGATGGAAGCATTATACGGGATACATTTATCTCTACAATGGGAACATCTAATGTATTCGTGAGATTTATAGTTAGTTTGCATGGATTACTTTGGTTATAAATAAATGTATTATTGACGATATTTGAAATATTCCGATTGGTATCAAAGATCTCTTCCAATGTAAGAATTGGCTTATCCATTTCTTTCAATTGGTAGTCTTTTTTAAATTCTTGGTCGGGATTTAATTGTCCCACTTCAATAGCTTTCTCAAGATCAATATTCACTGTCTCTCTCAAGTTTAACTCCAAATTCCATAATCGTGAACGAGTAGAAGGATTTTTAACCATCAGAGTTCCAGAACCAGAGATCTCCTTGATTTTTTGATTGTCATCTAAAAGGGTATTTTCCTTATCAGTTATGTCTATCAAAATTAGCATTTTCGAACGTACCTTTGTAGTTTTTTTAATAAGATGTTTTTTGTATAATTAATAAAAAAATAAAGTGTGTAAATTTAAAATTTTGGTAAAAATCAAATATAAAGCATTAGTATTCTTTATTTTTAATACAGAATTAGATGCGATTGGGTCTTTTTTATTACACAAAGTATCCATAAATTGAACTTTTTACATACAAATCTCAATTAATAAAGCATAACTTTTGCACTGCTAATGAAAAAACTAGATTTATTAAAGTTAGTCAAAGAGTATAATGTACTTATGAAATGCTCTATAAGTGGACCAGATTGCACAGACCACACTATATGTGAAGGAGATTGTTGTGGAATACAAATTGATGTCCCTAAGGTATTAGCCGAGGAATATATTAAACGAGGATATGCTACACAAGATGATTTTATTCGGTCTAACATTTTTTCTTTCAAACTACGATTTGATGATAAAAAAGCAAAATGCTTTTTGTTTGATCCAGAGATAAATGGGTGCTCTATTCATCATTCGGGGATAAAACCCCCTCAATGTTGGATATACCCAACTAAATTTTGCAATAGAAGTGAAAATATTAGCTGCAAAATCACAGACGGATGGAAAATTACTAATTTTAAGAAAACAAGGAGGGCAAAGGAATTGCTAAAACGATATAATTCATTTTGTCTAAATGAAGCCGAGCAAGAAATTCAGATGATAGACAAGCGGATTGGAAATTCCCTTCAATCATCCAAATATCGTTGTAACATTATAGCAGAGTTAAAAGGATTTAAACCCTCCGAGCTGGGCGGATTTCAAGATGGTTGGGATCAAATTTCCCCATTACCCGCTGAAGGTTTTTCTCTGCAACTTAAGAAGTTTTGCCAAAAAAATCCTAACCAGTGTGAGTATATGCCTGAAAATTATTTCGAATGCCCATATATTTGCAAAGATATCGCAAATTCATTGATATGCTTTTTTAGAACTCATATTTATCAGCTTATAAAAAAGAGAGGAATCGATCCGAATGGAATGTATCCATTTCATCACCTTTTCGAATTTTTTGACCAATAACTATGATGAATGAGACAAGATAGTTTTTTGTCGGTTGGAAAAAAGGAGAAACTCCAAGATTTCTCATTAATAAACCGCTATATCTTCCGTGTATTACAAATCCTTAAGAAATATATAGATGATTATGTAAATAGTATTTATATAATACACGATAATAGCAAATCAAACTAAATATTTGTGAAAAATTTAATGTCTCTCATCGACAGAAATTTATATGAATTAACAAAGGTTGTTTTCTCGCGAAGATATAAGTTTATCGAAAAACCAGAAGAGCTGAAGGGAGAGAGTGGGAAAAAGTGGGATTTTGATGCGATTATTGAAAATGAACATTCAGAAAAGTTTGGGGTATTTATTAGGGATTGGAAAAGAGAGATATCGATTACGCAATTAAGACAATTACATAAAGCATGTACAGATATTCGAGAAATCGCTGGGGGTATAATGATATGTAATATAACGACTGATTTCTCAAAAGATTATAGTGAACAGTTTGGAATACAATTATTAAGTAGGGGACACTTGATTTCAAAACTTAGAAACCAGAATTTTAATTATTAATTAATTCTTCTTTTCCCTTTTTTTCAATTGTGCAAATTTTTCAATCAAAAACTCCAAAAGCTCTATAAGGATAAAATACTCATGAGGAAATACTCATTTTCTTTAATTAAATCCCTTATTTTTCAAAAGTTAAAAAATTTTATATTCCAATACAGCATTAAGTAGTTCATAAAAGTAAGAGTTAATAACGATGGAAAAAAACATAGATTTCTTTTATAATGAAGAGTTTTGGTTTATCTCGGCATTCATAAATAGTAATAAGTGTGATCGGGATGAGATAGCTAAACGAATCGAAAAGATTGTTAAAGAAAGAGTCTCAAAAATCTCGGAAAAAGATGCTTATCTTACACAATTAGCAAAAAATTTAGTTGATATGGCGCAGAACATTTCTATTGTCTGTAATTGGGTCGATTATATCTCTATATTTCCTTATTATAAGGAAAATACCGATAAATTTTATGATGTATTAGGCTATTTTGAATTTCAAATTGAATATTATAAGAATAATCCAGAAAAAAAGAAAACGATTAAACCGCTACTTATACAACAAATACCCCATATAATATTGAGAGAGTTAAAAGATAAAGCACAATTTATGACCGAAGAAGTTTTAATTGATTTAGAAAGCCCAATTTATATCTTTGCAACATCCGATAAGACAGATCCACCAAATATTAAATGGGACGAAGAAGCTATAGAAACCTATAAAAAGGATCTTTCTTATTGGACAGTACTTTATTCCGGTCAGTGGGAAGATTATTCTCCCAGCTTATATGAAAATCGTATACAAAATAATTTGTCAAATCGACTCTCCGAGTTGCATTTTATAAATAGAAATAATGGATTCGTATATATGGCAGAAGATAATTACAAAAACTTTTTTGAGCCATATATGAAGCCATATGTCGTCACACCTGCAGCTCAAATTAGAACGATCATTTTTTGTCTGAGAGAAATAAATGGTTCCTTGGATATCTTATTTTTAAACACCTATTCCGAAGGTAGGATAGATACGGAAAAATTAGAAGAGAAGATCAATAATCTGCGCTTCTTAAGAGGGATCCTTCAGAATGCCTTAAGTATAATTTATAATGAATTAGATTATAACCGAAGACAGCATTATACCAGCGTGCTAACCCATCTAATCGATAAATTTGAGTTGGATAATATAAAGGGGAGGATGAATCAAAAGTTTGATCTTTTATACAATACGATGAATGAAATCCATCAAAAACGAGTACAAGAGGATCAGGAAGAAACGGAAAAAGCATTGAACATATTAAACTTTCTATTAGGAGCTGGAATACTCGCAGATTTAGTGGAACTTGCAATGATTGCTTTAAGCCTAAATGCCGAGGATTTCCAAGCCATCCTTTTAAATAGCGTGGTTGCTATTATAATTAGTTCTATTCTAATAATGGCGGTCATATATTATATGTTTGTGAAATTTAAAGTGAAACGGGGGGCTATTAAAAATACTGTGGACGCGGTTATATTAAATGAAGAGGGGGATAAAATAGTTCTGGTAAAGCGTCGTTTCCCTCCTTTTCAAAATCATTACGCATTACCTGGAGGATATATCCAGAAAAAAGAATCCCTTGAACATGCGGTTAAACGAGAAGTAAAAGAGGAAACAAATCTAGATGTCTCGATCATCAAGAAGATTGGATATTATGATGATCCTAACAGAGATCCGAGAGGGAAAGTGCATTCAACAGCCTATTTATGCAAAATAAAAGATGGCGATTATCAACTCAAAGGAAAAACGGATGCATTATCAGCAGAATTTATTCCAACAGAAGAATTAGAAAAAATTCCGTTAGCATTTGACCATAGAGAAATATTAAAAGATGCGGATCTGATTGAAAAAGATTCTATTTTTGATATTTTCTAAAATTATATTTTCTTTTTTTAGGAGGATAATTACTCTCTAATAAATAAGAATAATTATTTTCTAAAAGATCGGTACTCCCAAGAGTGTTAGTGTTATAAGTAAAACCATACCACAAATTAACGGATTGAGATAGTTATCTTGAATTTTAACTTCACTGGTGATAAGATCAATAATGAAAAATGTGATTGAAAGAACTACTGCCACCCATAAGATAACCTCAATAGACCAGTCTGATAATCCAAATAAACTGGCAAAGAAGACGCCAAAAATAGTACATAAAAATGTAAAAACAACACCCCCGATATAGCCCTCTATAGTTTTATCTGTGTTTGGAGGGAAGTGGTGTTTATTTTTAGCTAGTAATCCCGACATAGATGCGCACGCATCGGCTACAGCCGCGATTAAAAGTATAATTAAAAAAATTGAAAAATCAAAAAAGAGAAAGGGACCAAACCCAAAAACCATAACACTTGTACTAGTAAATGTATTCAATTCCGCATCGGTCATTGCTTTTTGAAATAATTTCGCGGGAATTGGGGGCATATAGCTAAAATCTAATAGTCGAATCAAATCGCCTAATATAAAAGTGAAGGCAAAATCTACACCCAAAATTACAATTGTAAATCGAGCATAATCAAACCATCGAGTTCCCAATAATGGAGTGAATAAAAAGTAAATTATTACGACAGTTCCTACAACTCCAAATGGAATAGTATGAAAACATTTTCTTTTCAGCTTGTTTCGTTTTGAATACTCTTCTAAAAATCGTTCTTTGAAGACTTCATAATTGTTCCGTGTCTCTAATAAGTGGGGATTTCTGGTTGTCCGTATCTTGGCAGAAAGAGCCCAAATGAGCATAAGAAGAATCACACCCACTATAAACAGGTTTCCGAATAATATAAAATCAGCAGAAGCCGAAGGATAAAAAATTCCCGGATGAGCATTCCCAAAATGGGTAATAAAAAATGGATAATAAAACGCGAAAGCAAGCATGAGAATACAATACATTATTTCATTAATCTTTAAGTAAGTATTATTTTTCTTTTCGTTCCATGATTTGAAAACATGATAAACCATAAAAGAGACAATAATAAAATCCAATAATGATACTAGCAAGTTCAGAATTTTTTTTTCACCACTGTCTCAAAAATTTTAAGAACATTTAATATTGGATTAAAATTAAAGGTTGGTGTATCAATAAGGAATAAAAAAAAATCCATATTAATGTGATGCGCACGCAATACATGGATCAAATGATCTGATAATAATCTGAGCTTTCTCCTTTATTAAGTTTATATCCCCAGTTTTATTATATAATTTCTTTGAGAACTCCATGAGTATTTTGTTTATAGATGGAATATTGATTTCAGTCGCGATGAAGAGTTTGACTTTATCTACATTATTTTTCTTATCCAAGTGATAGTGATGCATCAATACGCCACGAGGAGCTTCCACTATCCCAATTCCATCCCTCTTTTGAATATCTTTAGGGATCTCATAATCTCCTTGTTTCTTTAATATTGGATCATTCATTATATCAAGTGCTCTTTCTACTTCATGAGCCATCTCTAAAAGTCTTAAAAAATTGGAAAATAATCCATTTTGTTTCCAAGTCTTATCAAACTCACTAATTTCGGATCTATACTTTTCTTGAGCAAAATTATTAGTATTATTATAACGAGCTATTGGTCCAACAATTACTCTCTCATCATTGCGAAAATTAATTCCTCGCAATTCAGGATCCTTATCGAAATATGTCAAGTAGTTTTCCACAAAGAATTTAACTACTTTATTATCTCCGTAATCCATTTTTAAATTTCCATCATATCTATCATAACCTTCATTATTATTGAGACTCATATAAATTGGATTATGTAGATCTAAGAACTCGGGAGGAGAAAATTTTGAAAATAATTTTATAAACCGTTCAATTATATAATCTATATTTTCTTCCGCTTTTTGTAGGTACTTGGAAGAAATTTTGATATTTTTTAAGGTCTTGCTATGGATAGTAGAGCCTGGAATAGTTGTTACTAAATGAATTGATCTGCCACCAAATAATCTGTCAATATCATTCCCTATTTTAATCAATTCATAAAATCTTGTCGTCAAATCTGCGTCAAATTGTATAAGTTCATTTGGTTGGGGTGGTTTATTTTTATATCCAAATAGATACAATAAATCTGGGAAAGCTTGAAAGAAAAAATGCATCGAATGTGATTTAATGAGTTCCCCAATCATTAGCAACCGTCTTAATAAGATTGATTTCTCTGTTGGTTGAACCTCGTAAATAGATTCAATAGCCTTACAACTAGCAATAGATTGAGACGCATGACATAATCCACATATCCTCGATGCAATTCTGGGTATATCAAGAAGGTCTTTATTCTTTAAAATACGTTCAAATCCTCTGTAAGCTGCTAAATCGAAATTAATTCCGGAGATAGTATCATTTTGAAGGTAGATATCTATTTTTCCATGACCTTCAACTCTTTTACATACTTGAACAACTTTTTGCATAATCTCACCTTATTTTTCTAATTGCGGTTTCGAAAACCGATAAAAAATTCCTTTATATCTCTTAAATTTCTCAGATACTTCAAATAAACCTAGAAAATTCACAACATTTGAAGTAAAATCCTTAGAAATCGGTCCCATACATCCTTCACATGGAATCCCCTTTTCAATACATTTTTGTTCGCATCCATCTCTTGTTATTGGCCCCAAACACAGAATTCCTCTATTTAGAAAACAACTTCTATCTTCTTTTTTTTCTAGAAACTCATATGGGTTAGAATAGATAGTTTCAATTCTTTTTGGGGTTCTAAAAAGATTTATAGTCTCTCTTAATGGACAAGTTGCACATAAATTTTTCTCAGAGAGTGTAATTTCTTTATTCTCTATTAATCTAATAAGTAGGTTTCCGAGAAATTTCTCTGGTGGGGGACATCCAGGTATGATACCGTCGATTTCTATATATTTTGTTATAGGATCCGCGTCCTTTTTGTTGGAAAGACTGAGAATGCCTCCAAATGCGGCACAAGAACCTAAGGCATAGACCTTAACAGAATTGGTCCGAATTTTTTTAAGTATTTCTATGTCATTTGGATTTGATACACACCCCTCTACTAAAGCGATGTCGTGTTCTACAATTTCCTCACTATCAGTCATAAAGGGAAAATAAATAAGGTCTGTACGTTCTAAAAATTGTGGAAATACATCCAGAGCCATGAGAGATGCCACACACCCACTACAAGAGGTTAATGTGGAAATAGAAAATTTAAGCTTACTCAATGAAAACCCCCTCATCTAATTTTTTATAAAATTCGTTAATACTTGCGGCGAATTTATTCCCTTCCACCGCGTTCATATGTTTTAAAACCACGCGGTTGGAATATTTTTTTCCTAAGTTTAATTCTAATAGATCGATTTTTTTTTCTACTTTTTGGATACCATCTATATATCTACACGCATCTTTCCTACAACCAACTACCATGACTCCATCGAATCCTAATTCAAATGCTTTAATAATAAAGCTTGCGTCTACTCTTCCAGTACAAGGTACTTTAATTATAAATACGTTGGGTTTATATGATATTTTTTTCAGTCCAGCATCGTCTGCGGCAGCGTACCCGCAAGAATTACAACAGAATGCAACAATTTTAGGATGGTTATTAAATTTCGAGAGAGTTTCCAAAGTGGCTATTATTTTTTCAGAACTATCGATATTCATTTCTATTGCATCTGTTGGACATACACTAACGCAAACGCCGCAGCCTTTGCATTTAAATTTATCAATACTGACTTTTGTATTCTCTAATATAAGAGCATTATACGGACAAGAGCTAACACATAGTCCACACAGACCACATTTCTCTTCTGTGATTTCTATTCCGCTAAATTCTGTCATTAGAAAGTCCTGAGAGAGAACAGATATAACTTTGAGTGCTACGCTATTCGCTGTGTCGATTGTTGATTCGTAGCTTAAGGGTCCAAATATTGAACCCACCCCGTAAATCCCAGATGCTAATGTTTCTTCACTCATAAAACCATAATCATTTAAAGTAAAGTCCATAATTTTGCGCAATTTTTTTAAATCTTCGTTAGGAACCAAATTCACATTAAGCACAAT
Source organism: Promethearchaeota archaeon (assembly GCA_014730295.1). The sequence goes on from WJIN01000318.1 coordinate 20,797, forward strand.
TAGATCTGAAGGAAATTCTACGGAATCTGCAATAATAACATTTCCATCTGCTCTGGGATCTATTTTGATCTCATTTGCATATAAAAATCGTCTATCAATCGACTTTAGTAATGATTGTTGATCTTTTCGATATCGCTTTAGATTGCAAAACACATTTACCTCACAATCGGGATCTTTAACCTTTATATCGTTGAGATATTTCAATGCAATAATATCACTGAATTCATTCTCATACTCAGAGGGTCCTACATCCTGAATAATCGAGATGGTTTTCGGAGGCTTCTTATCAGATAATCGTAATAATTTTCCCTCTGTGATCCCATCAGAAGAAAGAATTCTTTCAAACTCTGCAGAAGTAATAATATCATTCTGTGGATTATAGTGGTATTCTTTAAGATCATCAGTAAGATCAGCACCAATCGCGATTACTTTTGCTCCGACCTTAATGCGCATTTTCTCTGGCTTTTCTGTCAAATCTATGGCATTATTCACACATGCTCTTTCACATATTCTACATTCTAAACATTTATCTATATGTTCTTGATCGATTGTCGGTGCATAGGGATAGGAATGAATAAAGGGAATATAAATAAGTTTTCTAGGAGATAATCCAAATTCATATTGATTAGGCTTTTCTACACTACAAACTTCTAAACATTGCTTACATCCTGTACATTTTTCCGCATCAACATATCTTGGTTGCTTAATTAATTCAATAGTGAAATTTCCCACCTCTCCCGATACATCAGTTACTTCTGTATTAGTAAAAATTTCAATATTCTTTTCCCGGGAAAGTTCTGCAATTAGTTCGGAAATGAAACATATAGAGCAATCGCCCATGTTATAAATTCTATCCCAACGAGCAACTTTTCCTCCCAATGTGGGAGATTTTTCAATTACATATACTTCGATTCCCGAGCGGGCTAAATTAAGAGCAGTCGTCATTCCACCAATCCCTCCACCAATTATAGCACAGCTCTTCTCAACTTCAACTCTTTTTACTTTAATACTTTTTTGTAGGGATACTCGCTTGACGGCTGCTTCTATTAATAATTTTGCTTTTTCTAAGGTAAGCAAAGGATCGATTTGTGCATTGTTTGATGGATGTACCCATGCACATTGTTCACGGATATTGGCTATTTCTATATTAGATGATTCGATTACATTTTGAAAGATTTTTTCAAAAAGAGGTTGGTGGGACTTAGGTGAACAAGCAGCTATTACAATTTTATTAATAAAATTTTCTTTGACCCAACGAGAAATCTGGGAATAATTCTTTTGTTGACATAAGTTTGCAAATATCTTAACTGAAACTACGTTTTTAATTTTACCTATATATGATTCTAAGGAATTAATATTGACAACATTGGAAATTTCAGTATTACAATTACAAATAATTACACCTACCCTATTGATATCTGAACCCTTTGTATCGAAATAATCATCAATATCCTCTCCTGCCAAAATACGTTTGTTGAGATTAAGGATTTTAAGAACGCGTTTTCCATCTTCTGTTAAATAATATGATTTGCTATCTTTATCTACCAAGGAGCCCAATTTTTTTAGATGAAAATTGAGCTGACCTGTAGTATCAAGACCCATTTTCTCCATTAACTCAGTATAGCTTATATAACCCTCCTTTTCCAGAAGTTGGAGAATTTTCCTTCTAAAATCATGCGATAATATGGAATAGATATCCGTTATATCTCAACTCTTATTTTGTTTTTTGACAAGAAATATTGAAATAAAATTATCTTGACAAATTGATTAATCAACATGATAAATATGTTTTGGAAAAATATAAACTTATGTGTCAGATTGATCACCCGATGTATGTAATTAGTCGCACAATGTTGTATTTCCAAAAGTCAGGTATTGATTAGAAAATCAAATTATTTTTGGAAATCCGATAATAATTAAGTATAAGACTTTTGAAGATTGGCATTTTTGTGAATTCAGTGAGATATTCATTTATACTTCATAAAGATTATGTCGTCTAAAGAAAATGTATTAACTAAATTTCGGAAATATTTTGGTGAGGAATCGAATGAAGCTTTCTTCATTCAATCGGTCTTAGATAGGTTAAGTCTTGATAATAATGCAAAAGTTTTAGATATTGGAACTGGACGTGGAATAATGGCTAGCATCCTTGGAATTAATGGATTCGAAGTAATTACTGGAGAACCTCCCGAATCAAACTGGGGAGATTGGAAAGCTCTAGTTAAGAAACTTAATATAGAATCTAAAGTTAGATTCAGGCCTTTCAGAGCAGAATTACTTCCTTTTTCAGACAATGTTTTCGACGCTGTATTCTTATATACATCATTTCATCATATTAACGAGCTGGTAAGAGTAGACACAATAAAAGAGTCTATGAGAGTCGTTAAACAAGGGGGATATCTAGTAATTATAGAATTAAATGAGGATGGAGTTGAAAATGTCAGAAAAAAATATCCTTCCCATCAAAGTACAGTTGATCCCGGGGATTATACCAACGATCTTCCGTTTGATTTTGAAATTATAGAAGGAAAATACCTAGATGCTTATTTTTACAGGATTTGAGCCGCATTTTTATTAATTTTTTTTAGTCGTGAATATTATCTCGCTCAAATTTATTTAGATTGAAAAAGAAAATTCACCAATCATTATTTTGACAAATTTATTTTTCATAAATTCTGAAATTTTCATTGTCAAATTGCTTATATGCTTCCAAAAGGTTCCTATCATAGGAAAATAAAAGTTATTAAAAAATTAAAAAGGTGAGAATATAAATGGTAGAAGTATTGGAACTAAAGCCATCAAAAAAGGATCTAGTCGCTTATATGTTTAAAAAGCGAAAGGATGATTTTCCCGGAGATATGGGAGCTTTACGCAAATTTCTGTCAGAAAAAAAAATCAAATATGTCACATTCGATTTTGATTTTGATATGAGAGAATTTAGTAAAACGAAATTTGCGGAGGTTCTTGAAGAAATGGGCATATCTTATCATCAAGTTGATATTCCGGAGTATGCTATGGGATATTTGTATGAAGAGATTATGGAAAAAGAGGAATTATTCAAAGAATTAGTGGAAGAGTATCAACAGATGAATGATAAGGAATCCTATAAGGGATTAAGTTTGAAAAATTGGATTGATATGCTCAGACAAGAGATAGAGGAAAAAGAGATTATGCTTAGTTTAAAAATCAGACCACAATGGATTGTAAAGAAGATGCTCGACATCTCTCGAACATTTAGGGAAGAGGAGATGGCTTTTATGCACTTTGTACAAGAAGATATCTGTGAAGATATTTGCTCAGAAGTGGCAAAATTGCTTAGAGATTTGAATGTAAGAGTGGTTTCCTACACGAAAAAGCATAATGTTAAACAAATTATTTTTTAATCAAAATTAAAAAAATAAATGCATAAAGGTGAGAATCTAAAATGGTTGAAGAGAAAGTTTTAAAATTAAACCCTTTGAAACATAAGAAATTGGACCTGGTAATCATCGAGAGTGAATTTCCAATCGACTGGTATTTCGAAAAAGATAAAAAGCGGGATGATAATTTGGCTTGGAATCTAAACATAGTATCAAAAGAATATGTTGATCTTATGGAAAAATATATAGATAAATATCAACCAGATTTTGCTGTCGAAGAAAAAGGTAATAGAGATCCTGAATTACTTGAAGATGACCCATTGAGAAGCTTGTTTAAGAGTAAAAAGATTCCATATTCGATGGTTGACATTTCTGAAAATGCGGAAGATTATTTAAGAGCAACCTTAGATCAACATAACTACTTGATTAGACAATTGAACGCCAAAATAGATACTATGGTAAAGCAAAATAAGGGTGTTGCTCCGAAAGAGAATCCAACTTTCCAGCAAATTGTCTTATGGAAAGAATATCTACAACGAGAATATGATCAACAAGAAGATGAGGTAAGATATGAAGTAAGAGAAGCATGGATGATGATGAAAATTGTTAACCTTGCCAAGGCGATGGAAAAAGATAAACTGAAGGGAATATTTATCTGCGATTTATCTCACTTCAGAGGAATTAATGACCTATCTGAGGATTTGAATATAAAGACCAAACAAATCAAGTTAGAGAAAAAAGTTTCTGTTGAAAATAGTCCTATTGTTATAAATACTGATGGTGGAATGGAAAGAATAAAAAACAATGATAAGCAACTGACGCAATCACTTATTGAATTATCAGGTATAAAAATCAAGAAAAAGGATAATTCAGAAAAAATATGTTATTTCTTTGATACAGATGATTATGCATCTCCCTTTGATATTAATATGGCATATGATGCGGGTTTTGATGTAGTCGTTCCTGTAAGTAATATGAGAGCCGATAAGGTTCCTCAGTTGGTCCAAGATGCGATCTTCTCAAGAAAACCGAAAGCACCTACAACATTTTTTATTGGCGGAGCTAATGTGAAAGAAGGAGAAAAGATCGCAAAAAAAGTTCAAGAATCATTAGTCACTCCATTCGAATGTCCAGTTATTATAGACCCAAGAGGATCTCATACGACTGCCTCCGCTGTAGTGGCGAAAACATTGAAAGTAGCACATGAAAAACATGGAGTGGAATCTTTAGAAGGTAAAAAGGTAGCTATAATGGGTGCTGGACCAGTAGCGAGAATAGCGGCAATATTAGCTGCTAAAGAAAAGGCCGAAACATATATAATAGAGACATGGGATAAAGCTAGTGAAGAATCTATAAAAGCTCTCGCGCAAGAGCTCAATGCTGAGGCAGGAGAAGGGGCTACAGAAATCGTTGGAGTTTTTGCGCCAACTGTAGATAAACGGGTAGAAGTTATACAAGACGCGGATGTGATTTGGTCTTTAGCTGCCGCTGGAGTAGAAGTTCTTGCTGGCGAAGCAATGAAAAATCTAAAGGGTACTAAACTCGTCGTTGACATCAATTTAGTTCCTCCTTATGGA
>WJIN01000319.1 GCA_014730295.1 Promethearchaeota archaeon
AGACCGGATTTTCCGACTTAAATCGGATTAATCGGCGATGGCGTTCAAATTACGATAATGTGAGATATCTAGATATGCTGGCACGGCTGCTCCTTTATAACTCTTGGAAACTCAATAAAAAGCGTATCGAGCTTGCAAGAACACGAGATATGAATTCTCGTAGCTGGACACTTAATCAGAACCAAGATACCCTTTGGGAACTATTTCTCACCACGGAAAAAAAATCAGCGGGGTGATGGGCTAAACCACAAATAATGTCGGCTGAGCGACCACTGTAAAATATGTAAAAGAAAATAAATAATTAGATACTGAAAACAAAAAAAGAAAATTAAAACTCGTCTTCATCCTCATCAAACTCTGCTTCTTCAGTGCGAGGGGCAATATAATAGTTTACCTGTGAATCTCCTAACTCACTAAGTTGCATGAGAGCGTGTAAAGGAAAATCCGTAAAAAGTTCAAACGAAATTTGATCTTTATTAGTTAATATAGAGGCAATTTTACCAATGATATTGAAAAAACTTAGCGAATACGTTCCCGAAAGAGTCTTTGTATCAATTATGTTTTTATATGTTTTATTGCTTTCTTCTTCTAAAGATTCTTGAACTGAACTAAAATCAATCGTGCATATCTTCAGCCTTTCTTTTGAAAAATTTATATTTTGCTCTCCTATGCTTCCTATCTCTTTAAAAATAACTTCTTGGGGGTTCTGAACTAACGTCACCACTTCGGAATAGAGCCCCAGATTACGTAAAATATAGTTTAATTGAGTTTTATTAAGACTAAAAATCCCTGCGTAACCGAGATTTTTTAATTCTTCAAAATGAGTTTCCTCAATTTTAGAGTCTAAGGCAAGTAGAGATCTGTTAATAGAAGAACAAAACTTTTTTGAATAGAGGTCTAAATATAAACACTTCTCTCCGAATGGAAACCTCACTCCCGTTTTGTCTTTACTCTGGCATTTTAGTAACGCTTCTAGATCATCTAAGTTAAGAGTGACCTCACCGTCTCTTAAAAATTTATATGAATTGTTATTAAGAATAATAGAGATCAAAACAATTCTTGAGGGATCTGTTTCTTCAATAAAAATCCCGTTCTTTCTAATTTTAAACATTGATTCCCTATTGATATGGCTGTATGCTTCAACAAACCGATACAAAGCATACATATCGAATTCAATAGTAGCAAATGCTTTCTTAATAAGAATAAGATTCATATGCTCCTTTACTGAGTCCTTAAACTTAACAAATGAGCTTTTAATCTCATTATTGTTTAAATGAGAATAAGAATTTATAATAGAATTAAATTTAGATTCGATCTACTTTATGAAAGACTTTAATTATATGAGGGATAAAAGGACAACGATATCTTTCTTTAAAAGTTATGTTTTCAATTCTCAATAGATCGCATGGGTGTTTCATAATTAAAGAAGGAGTAGACTCAAACGAACATCCAGTCACCTCTCCCGTTTCATTTATATTAATCATGTCTTTCCCAAAATGACACGGCTCCTTCCATTTTTCAAACCCTTCTTCTTCAAACGCTTTCCTTATAAGTTCGTCAACGTAAAAGAAGGGATATTTTTCGGTTAAGTAAGTAAAGAGTGGCTTATAGGGGATAATATCAATCAATTCGGTAAATTTAGGATATAACGCGTATACCCTGTCTATATTCGCAGTGTGAATTAACCATCTCACGACGTTTAGAAAAGTGATCCCCCCATCTTTAAACATTCCACCGTCTATTAATAGATTAGCACCTATTAAGGGAGTTTGGATACGCGTTTCGTTTTCTACTGTGTTATCCCGACTCATTACATTCTTTAATCTATGGATTAGTTCAGCGTATTTAGTAGTATTCTTGCCCCACTTATAATAATCAAAGCTAACAGAAAGCATCGTTACATGTTCAAGAATTTGCTTAATTTGCTTATTGGAAAAGTGAGAGAAAACATGTCCGTTTGTTGTAAAATTAAAAAGAAGACCTTCTTGCGTGCATTTCTCTCCCATTTTTATCAAGAACTCGGGATCAGTCAGCGGTTCTCCCCCTCCTAACGCAATTTGGGGAGCAAACCGTTTTATGTAGGGAATTAAGTCCAAGAAAAATTCACGCGGTTTTTTTTCTTTTAAACCATCGTGAGATCGATAGCAAAAGGGACAATTGAGATTGCATTTGCTTGTAAAATGTAACGAAATCACCTTGAACATCGACTCAAAATATTCTGGAATTTCAATCATACATCCTCATTATTTAAAACAATTTTTCTTATTATTATTCTTGATAGAAGGTTTATAAATTCAAAAAAGAACTTAATTTGAGACTTTCACTCCACGTTGTTTTAGATTTTCTAATACTTCCTTCGAGTTTTCGTCTAAAGGATTTCTCCAAATTCGTAATTCTTCCAAACAGTTTAAGTTAAGAATTTCCTGTGGAAGAACCTTTATATTATTATCTGCAACGTTCAACTTTTTGAGTGCTGTAAGCCTTAATAATAATTGAGGAAAAACATTAAAGCTATTTTTAGACAGGTGAAGCTCCTCAAGGTATTGAAGGGTAGCTATCGACGCGGGAAGCTCTGAAAATTTATTTCCAGATAATCCTAATTTTGTTAACAACGTTAAGTTTCCAATAGTTTCGGGGAGGGAAGGGAAATAATTAAACTCTAAATATAATGTTTTTAGCGAATGAAGTTCAGTTATAAATTCTGGAAACGTTTGAAACTCGTTTTCTGAAACTCCTAATGCTTCTAAAGATTTAATCCTTTTTAGCGATTGTGGTAAGTCTGATAAGCGATTATATCCCAACCACAATTTTTTAAGTGAGTTTAAATTTCCTATTGATTCTGGAATTGATTCCAGTTTATTATCACTAAGACTTAGTTCTTCGAGATTTTTGAGCTTCAGGATTTGATCTGGTACTTTAGTCAAATCATTTGCGTCTAAACCCAACTGTGTAAGGGAATCAAGCTGTTCAAAGCACTCTGGAAGCGAGTGTATCTTGTTTCCGTTTAATCTCAATTCTATTAACGAAGGTAGGTTACAAATCGATTCTGGTAATTCTTCAAGTTCGCTACCAGTATATTCAAATCCTAAAATCAAGTGTCTGAGCGAACGGAGGCTCCCTATTCCGTTAGGAAGCTTTTTCAGATTATTGCCAGTTAATTCTAACCGTTCAAGAGAAGAGAGGTTTTCTATTGTTTCTGGAAGACTTGTCAACCGATTATCGTCTAAAATCAATTCTTTTAGAGAGGTTAATCCACCGATTGAGTCTGGAAGATGAGTTAGATCGTTATTATACAATATTAAACTTTCGAGAGAGACTAATTTCCCAATTGAATTTGGAAGAGATTTTAATTTCACGCTATCAACCATAGTGTTAAATAGTTCCAGTTTTTTTAGAGAAGTAAGATTTCCTATACACTCAGGTAGGTCTGTGAGATCGTTATCGCTTATTCTCAGAATTTCGAGCGATTTTAATCTACATATTTGTTGGGGAAGCACTTTGAGATAACAATATTCTAAATCCAGTTCCTTGAGATTGGTAAGATCCTCGAGCCATTCTGGAATTTCGTCAAAATTATTATCGTTCAACTGTAATTTTTCGAGAGCTTTAAAATATTTAATGTAGTTGGGGAATTTTTCAAGATTCCACGAAGTAAAATCTACTTCTTTACAGATTTTAAGATTTTGCAAGGAATCTGGAAAATAGGTGATTTTCCACCAATCTAAATCTAAATCGCTCAGAGAGGTTAGATTACCAAAGGACTCTGGAAGAATAGACAAAGGATTTTCGTACAAATAAAGCCTTTCTAGGGAAACGAGGTCTCCAAAGGATTCCGGAAGCTTTTCAATCATATTGAAACCCAAATCGAGTTCTTGAAGCGAGAGCAAGTTTCCTATTGATTCTGGTAAGGTTTTTAACCGATTATAAGATACGTTCAGTTTTTTTAACGAAGTTAATCTCCCTATCGATTCAGGCAATTCTCTTAAGAAGTTTCCCGATAAATCTAGTTCTTTAATCTCTTCGAGAACCTTAAATTCGCCTATGGTTTCAGGAATTTGTTCTAAAAATTGGGAAGATAAATCGAGCTTTCCTTTCTCCTTTTTCTCTTTAACAAAACGATCGCAAAACACTTCTTCAACGATAGCACGTGCCTCAGTGCTTCCTTTTGAGATGAGAATATTACCTAGCGAAATAACGTCGTATGGATTCATTTTTTTCAGTTTTGAGATATTAAACATGGATTCAATCACGTGAAGATCGTTTTCTTGAAACTCTAACTCCCATAGTTCGGGATCGTCTTGCCAACTGCATTTTAATTCGCAGATGTTAAAAAAAAGGTTATCTCCTTCTCTCCCCCAAAGACTTCTTAATTTTTTATCGAATTCCTCGTTAAATTCATCGGTGTTTAAGTAATTATTATCGATCTCTCCCTTTATAACGTCCCTCGAGGTTTTAAACGCCCACGCAATTTCGCTCATCGCCCCTCCATCGCTTCCATCAACACAGATTAAACGATTCGAGAGAATTTCGTCTTCAGATGCCCCCACTTCATCGTAATATTCAAGTAATTTTTTAACAGTTTCGGAATACGAATCTTGCTGAGTATCAGTAACTCTCACCTCACCGTACCCAGAGAGACGCCAAGCAATAATAGAGCAATTTGGGATGAGAATAAATTTTTCTTTCTTTTCCTTCATCTTCTCAGCAACAGTTTGAGTTTTAATTTTTGTAAATTAAATTCATTTAATATATTAGGATTTTTAAATATAAATTCCTACTATCTTGTTAAATTTTGCAGAGATCAAGCATATACCATCATTATCTTACCAAACAAGCATTTGGGATTTTTTTTCTCACTAACTATTTATAAAACTTTCATTTTACGAATCTCGCTTTTTTTAAATAATGTACACAAATCTAGGAATAGAATGGGAAAAAATATGAATAATAAAAAAGATTTTAAATTTATATGTTTAAGATTTCCGAAACTTTTTTTATGCACATTTCCATATTAGAGAGACCTGGGGTAAACTGGATGTTTCTTCCCTTTGTATACGGTTTCGATGCTTTTTCCCACAGCTTCTTGAACTTTTTAAACGGTTCTCTCAAAGAATCAACATTCTTATCTCCGTATATCGCTTTTCTCATGAGTGCTACGAGATCCATCATCCCCCGCATCAATGGATGGGTTTGAGGGAGTTCCAAGCGAAATGCGATGTTAATAGTAGTACCTAGCCACCATATCTGGGATTTGATGCTATGTTCCCTTTTATCTTTTTCGATCACTCGAGGAACGGTAGTCATTGCCTTCACAGCATCAACCGATTTAAATGCTTTTTGCTCGTTCAATTTTTTGTTTATAGTATCTAAAGTTTTTTCCAATCTATTGTATAATCGATCATCATGAATGAAATTCTTGTACATTTGTAAGTATGTTAACACAAACAGGTAAAATTTTGCAACGCGTTCGATAGGCCAATCTCCATATACGTAGAAGCTAATTGCATCAAACAAGTTCTTAAATAGCATGAAAAAGTCGAAATACCGTTCATTTTCAGGATTATTATATGTAAATTCCAGTTCACATATCGCTTCATAAAACTCTGCTAATTCGCGTTCGCTCAAATAGAGCGGGTATCCGTCTAAATTCGTTAAACAATTGTAGCATGCTGCCCACGTCGATTCGACGGGTTGCCCGCACTGAGGACATAAATTTGCCATAATTTTATTCTCCTTTTAATTTGATTTTTTTCATTTGGTTATATTTTATTTAATTCTTTCTTCTTAAAAAGCTAGTTAAATTTTTTCTCAATCAGATCTAATTTACGAAGCATCCAATCTTTAAATCGGGGAAAATCAGAAATAGATTTTATTAAGATTTGTCTTATGGATATATTCACCTTTTTATTAACTTAAACCTTATAACTCTAATAGATTTTTTGCAAGTCGAAAGATTATAATAAATCAGCACTAAATTCCAATGTTTCTTCTAAAAGAGATCTCGAAAACACTCTTCCTCACCCGATTGAGAATTACTATCCAAAATACACTTCTACTCCTTTTCCTTTTAACTTTTTAGCAATCTCACCTAAATTGCTGCTTAAATTCCCGCTACTATATCTTAATAGGTTTATTTTTTTTAAATATTTTAGCTCAAGTATAGATGAGGGTAAGGATTCTAAATTGTTGTATTCAAGACTTAACATTTCAAGATTTTTTAAATAATGGATTGATCCTGGGATGGAACTTAATTTATTAAACCCAAGTGAAAGTGCTGTAACATTTTCAAAATTCCACAATTCATTTGGCAATTCTTTTAGTTCATTAAAATCCAAGTTTAACATTTTAAGAGATTTTAATTGGAAAAGGGGATGCGGAATGGTATCAATTCTATTACGGTTTAAATCCAGCACTTCTAATGAGTTTAAACTCCCTATGGTTTCCCACAACACTTTCATATCTTTTACCTTTTGGAAAATTCTTTCTTGATCTTCAAAGTGGTACACTCCATTAATCCATCCTTTAATATGATCATCATTTCTAAACTCAAATAGATGTTTAGGAAGACTTATGAGGTTATTGCTTCCAAGATATAATTCTCTTAAACTATGTAATCTCATTAACGAATTTGGAATGGTGATTAAATTGTTTCTATCCACTCTCAAGATTTCAAGTGAAGTGAGATTACCTAAAGATGAGGGTAATTGATCTATCTGATTTGAAGATAGATCAAGAGTCTTTAGATTTTTTAACTCTCCAATAGAGTTTGGTAGTTTCTTTAGTTGATTACTGCTGAGAGATAAAAATTCCAAGTTTTTTAACTTGTTAATATCTTCTGGAATTTCTTTTAATAAATTATTACCTAATTCTAACTTTTTTAGAGCAGTTAATTCGAATAATCCCTTTACCTTATTTAAATCTTCAATATAGCATTCTTTTAGATCTAACTTCCCATATTTCACATAAAATTTGTGAGAAGCGATAGAAACATATTCATCGTTTTCATTTTGAGGAGAAAATGCTGATGATACACGAATCTTAAAGTGTTCCTCACGATTTTCTACAACATTAACTCCAAACTTCTTTAGAAAATTACGAAATTTATCATTCCATAGAAAAAAGGATTCATTATAATAATAGAGTTCCCAATTATGTTCATTTAAAGCCGTTAGATAATTTTCTAAAAAATTTGCTTCAGGTTCATTTATAATAGAGAGTAGATCTTCACTATCTAAATAATCAAGCATGTGAGTTCCTAATAAAGGCACAAAAGTTTCAATATCATGGGCTAACAATACATCTATTACGTTCTTTTTTAATTTTTCACGTGCAACTTCATTAAATTTGCTTGGAAGAAGAGGAAATAATGCACAAGTCTGGTCATATTTCTTTTTATATCCAAAATGATGAATTGCTTTTAATAAATCATTAAGGAACTTTATTCGAGGATTGGAAATTAATTTAAAGAAATCATTCTCGGAACAATGTCCTAACCAAAAATCTTGCCACATGTTAAATATCTGTTCGAGATTCCCCCCTTGGAACGCGTTCAGCCACCTTTGGATGATATATTGTGAAATACACTCTTTTTTTTCTGTGAGAAATTGCTCTATTTTCATGGTAAGGGTATCATCCAAATAGCCCCACCGCAACACCATTTTCGAAAAAATATTCTTGTCGTTGTCGAAAAGTGAAGTTATTTGGTGTTCTGATAAAAATGGTAAATATCCTAATTTGATGAGAACTTCAATTTCGGTTTGATTGTTGTTTTCAATAATCCCGGTCACTTTTTTTCCGACATTTTGAGAAACATGGTCAATAAACCTATCTGGATAATTCACATACATCATACCGGAGTCTCTTTTCATCCTGTCCCCCAAGTTTAATTTTTTATCGATTTCAACATTAACTTCCAGCATCACCTTTAGCAATGATAATTCCTTATCATCCCATAACTCTTTAAAGTCTTCAAGACTTAATTTATCAAATATGTTGTTCCAAAACAGAGCATTTATTTTGGTTAAATCACTTTCTTTTATTATGTTCTTTATATAATCTATTATTCCAATTGAGGAGTCTTTAGAAATATCGATTTCTCCATTTAAATCTATAAATTTTACATTTTGAAATATCCCCTTCATATCTGTTGTTGAGCTCTTATATAGTATTCTATTCCTTGAGGATGCTTCAGGAAGATTATCAAAAAAATTATCATTTAAATTTAAATTTCTAAGGGTTTCTATATTTTTAATGGATTCAGGAAGAAATTTCAATTTATTAGCAGAAAGATCCAAACTTCGTAACTTTGCTAAATTTCCAATAGAATTTGGAAGTTGAGTCAACCTATTATGGGAAAGGCTTAAAATCTCGAGATTTTTTAAATTTCCAATAGAAGTAGGCAATGATTTCAAATTATTATACGCAACATCCAATTCTTTTAATGATTTAAGATTTCCCAAGAATTCTGGAAGGGTTTCGAAATTCCCATACTTCACATGATCGGGTGAAAATTTTAGTTTTTCTAGTGATTTCAAGTTTACAAGTGAAGAGGGTAATTCGTGAAATTGGTTACCTCCAATATATAATTCTCTAAGAGATGTGAGGCGAGTAATTATCTCGGGAAAGATTTCCATCTTATTGTCCTCTAAATTTAACACCTCTAGACTTTTGAGGTGTGAAAACGTAATAGGCAACGTACTTAATTTATTATAATTGAGATCTAATTTCGTTAAGTTTACTAAGTCGACTATTCCTTTGGGAAGAGTTGTTAAATCATTTCCACCCAGTCGTAAGGATTTCAAGGAAGTTAATTTCTCAAAAGCAATTAGAAAAAGGAATTGATTAGATCGTTTAAGGTAGGTGATCTCTAACTCTTCAAGAGAGCTTATTTTCTCAATTCCAGTCGGCATGTCGCGAAGGACACAATTGTATAGTGATAATTTCTTAAAATTTTTAAGCTTATAGAGCGTGGTAGGTAATGATGCAATATAACACTCATAAAAATCAAGTTCTTCCAAGGACTCTAAATAAGAGAGTTCTTCAGGAATTTTTGGTAATTCAGTTCCTTCAAAACTTAGTCTTTTTATATTTAAAGAACTTAAATGTTCTTTAGAAATAACGTTTAAAGAGCCTTCATTAATTAAGTACTCAATTACAAAATCTTGATGTTCAATTTCTAAAGCTTTTGTTGCAATCTTTTTAAAAATTTCTGAATCGTTAAAACCTAAGATTCTTAGAATATTTAATAATGACTCAATTGTTTGATATGGCTCTTGAGTTATTATATCATAATCAAAATTACTAAACACTTCTTCAATATCATCTTTACATATGATGATATTTAAATAATTTTCTTCAACATCCCATAAGATATCGATAATTTCCTTTACTTTTCCCTTTTTGAAACTTTCAATTATTTCGGATTTGTAAAAATTATGAACGTATTCACCCTTTCCCTGTGAAATAATATTTTCAAGAATTCTTATTTTTTTGTCAAGCTTTAGGTTTTTGAGTTTTTCAAAATCTAAAATTCTAAGTAATCTGTTTAATTGTATTTCTAAATTCTCTTTACTCAAAAATTCTAAATAATTACCTTCTAATAGATAATATATTGTAGGTAAGTGATTACTTTCTAATCTCTTTATTATCTCTTCTTCGAAAACTTTTAATGCTTTTTCATCTCCTAACTCAGCGAGTTTTCGAAGTAGAGGAAATGCGATAGAGTTTGGTAATAGATTAGAGTTATAATCATTTTCTTCCCATACCTGAAAAGTTGAACATTGAGCCCAGAAAATGTCTTCTTTTGGAACTGTGTTGAAATTTTCATGAAACACAGATAAAGGCACATTATTATGCTTTTCAGCAAAATCTCTTTCAAATTGGAGAAATCCCTCGTATTCATTAACTGCTGGAACTTCATCTAATGGTGTGATTCCGGTAATATCAAGATTAATTGGGATATAATAACAATTTAAAAAATCTCGTTCGTTAAACCGAATATCAATACAGATTTCCGATAGCACTACTTTTAAGTATTGATTAATTCTAAATTCTTTTATAATATTTCTCATATTCATTTCCACATTATTTTTGTCTTATAATTCTATAGGATATTTATAAATATAAATTATTTTAAGTCCTTGAGTACTAAATTTTTCATGAAGATATAACTGGGAACTTATAAAAGGCGCATATATTGATAAAACACGGTTTTTCTACCACAAGTTTAAGGTATAAATGGACTATTATGAAACAAAGTTTCTGAACGGAAGAAATTGCAATAATTATCCTAATCCCTCTTTCTTCAATAATTCAATCAGTCTTTTTTTGTTTCGCAAAGCTTGTTGATGATTAGGATCTTGTTCTAATGCTTGTTCGTAAAGAGAAAGGGCTTCTTTAAACTGGCCTAGCGTCTGGGCATACGCTCCTTCCTGACTCAACTTATCAGCTGAGGGGGCAAACAAAGGTTCGAAAAAGGGGGCAAGAGAAGGGGGTGCCATATCGTTTGGTCTCATCGAGCGTACCCTTTTTTTATCCTCTTCGCTTTTTAAGATCATTTGATTCATCACCATGCTATTTAAATACCACATTCTATTTTCCATCCCCCTCGCATTCATATAACATTGGTAGGCTTCTTTATCTCTAGCTAAGGCCTTGATTGCTCTCCCCTTCCAAAACCACGCATTTAGATTATTTTTATTGGTAGTAATCATTATATCGCATATTTTAATAACTTCCTCATATTCTCCTTGAATGATTAAATCTTTGGTCGTTTCCATCAAATTTTTTTTTAGCCTTTAGATTTTTAAGTAATTTTACAATTTTTTATCAAGATTTTTATCAATTATAATAATTGGATTCTCT
>WJIN01000320.1 GCA_014730295.1 Promethearchaeota archaeon
ACAATACCTTCAGCATCAGCAATACCAATCGCGCTGATAATGTCGACGACAAAACCTTGTAAGACATCTTTAATTGTCGGAATATGTTTGGTTTTTCGTTTTAATTCGTTGATTTTTGCTTGAAGTTTCCTCTTTTCTTCAATACTTAATCTTTCTGCTTCTTCATCAAGCTTATCTTTTAATACATCTAACTCAGCTTTTCTTTTATCTCTTTCTAATTTGCGGTTGTCTAATTCTCTATTCAATTTTTCTTTTTGATGCAGTAAAAACACTTCAGAGATTTGTTCTCCAACCTTAATGACTGGATTTAATGAATTTAAAGGATCTTGAAATATCATTGTTATGTCTCTTCCCCTTATTTCTCTTATTTCATCCTTAGAGAGTTCTAAAAGATTAATTTCATTTAAATATATCTCACCATCTACAATCTTCCCAGGAGATCTTATTAGCTGCAGTATTGATAACGCGGTCACTGACTTTCCACAACCAGTTTCTCCCACAAGACCCAAGATTTCATCTCGAAAGATATCAAAGGAAACATCATCAACAGCTTTTACTACTCCTTCCTCTGTAAAGAATTGAGTCCTTAAATGTTTTACTTTGAGTAGTTTTCGACTTTCTTTTATCATATAGATTTCACTGTTAATAGTATTTTTATTATTAATTTGTGGTTATACGTTTATAATTCAAATAAGTTTTTTCAGAAATTTTGGAATTAAAATAAAATAGTTTATATATTTCTTAGCCTAGGATCTAGAGCGTCTCTTAAACCATCACCAAGCAACATAAAACCCAGAACCGTTAGGACGATCATAAATCCAGGCCAAAATGACGCCCATGGAGCATCATAGAAGCGGTATCTAGCGAGGTTGATATCATATCCCCATTCGATCAAAGTTGGATCTCCAAATCCGAGAAAACTGAGACCAGCTAAACTCAATATGACACCCCCAATATCAAACGTGAATGCAACTATAATGGGTTGGATACAATTTGGAAGTATATGTTTAAACATGATTCTTGCATTACTTGCCCCAGCAACTCTTGCTGCTTCAACATAAGGGAGGTTTTTTGCTTGAAGTACAGATCCTCTTATTAATCTTGAATATCCAGCAATTCCAAGAATACCATATGCAATAATTATATATTCCATTTCTGTTCCCAATATTGCTATTATAAATAAAACTAAAATTATAAAGGGAAAAGCAAGAAAAATGTCCATTATTCTCATAATGATTGTATCAACCCAACCACCATAATATGCAGCAATAATTCCAACCACCATACCTAAACTAACAGACATAAATAAAGCAGGTAAAGCTACAGTAAGAGAAGATCGAGCACCCCATATTATACGGCCAAGAACGTCAGCACCTAATGCTGTCTGACCTAAAGGATGAACAGGAGAGGGAGGGTCCCAAGAACCCCATTGCTTACTAGTTAAAGTGTCAAAAGAAAATACTGATATCCAAGGTGCGAAGACGGCACATGTTACCACTCCAATTATAATTATGAATCCTATTGCTGTTAAAGTTGACTTTAATCGAGAGATAAATTTACGCTGACTTTTTGATTTTTCATATTCTCTCTGTCTTTCAAACAATTCATCATCAACATATCCGGGAATGAAAAAGAATTTAAGATGAGTCTTTATCCAAGAGAAAAATGCTCTTAAAATAAATATATTTTCTGATTCTTTTTCCGATTCTAGATTTTCTAACTCTTGATCAATCATAATTTCTTTATTCAACTCTTTAATATCTAATTCTAGGGTCTAAATAGGAGTATATCAAATCCATTAACAAGTTTACAACTACGAAGACGATTGAGATCACAAATACACAAGCATATATAACCGAGAAATCAAATCGACGAATCGCAGTAATAAGTAATACACCCATCCCGTCGAGGTCAAAAGTAGTTTCAGTTAATACAGCTCCACCTAATAATCCCCCGACATTTAAACCGATTACTGTTATAGTTGGTATTAATGCGTTCTTTAATGCATGTTTGTTTATTACATCTTTTTCCTTACACCCTTTTGCTCTAGCGGTTCTTATATAATCTTGTTCCAATACTTCAAGCATACTAGACCGTGCTTGGCGCGTTATTCCGGCGATGGTGATCATAGTAAGTGCTAAGACAGGTAAAAATAGATGATAGAGATAATCAAAAAATAAGAGCAAGTTTCCACTCATTAATGAATCAATAGTTCGAAATCCTGTTATAAGCGGAGGATCTAAATACCACGCAGATTTATAACCAAACGTAGGAAAGGAAAATGCGGAAATTTCCCCAAGTTGATAGGACAAGAAGAATTGCATTAATATCCCCAACCAGAAAACTGGAATAGAAACCCCAATTAAAGCGACTCCTCTTACCACAGTATCTTTAACTTTGTTTCTATGTTTTGCTGAAATCACACCTGTTTTAATACCAATTATACTTGAAAAAATTATTGCAAATATGGTGATTTCCATGGTTCTAGGAAATTTTAACCAAATTAAATCCCAAACTGGCATACCTTCTGCTATTTGTAAAGAATTCCCCCAATCTCCAGCAAAAACTTGACCTAAAAAGATGAAATATTGCACTATTAAGGGATCATGTAATCCGAGGGCTTCTTCCATAGCATAAAGTTGTTCTGATGTAAAGCTCTGTGGCATATAAGCCACAGCTGGATTGTAATCGGTAAGTCTCGATAATAAAAATGTAATTGTTATCGCTCCCAAAACAACAGGGATCATTTGCAACAACCTTTTTCCAAAATATTTTAACAAGCTCATGATTTCTCAGATCTTTGGTGATTTAAAATTTTGTATTTTGTCTAATTCTTTTTTTCTTTTCAGTAATAATAATTTAACATATGAAGCTAATAATGCTGTTGTAATATTTATTCCAAGAATCGAGAGAATTGTAATCCATCCATCTAAAGTTATAAAATATAACCAAACTATAGATATGTTAAAGCCGTTTATTATCCAAAACCAAATACAAGATAACCCTAGTACAATGGGTGTTAACCAAATGGCATTTCTTATTCCATACTGGAAAAAATCTTCTCTTATAACCATAAAAAAAACGATTCCTGCTAAAATTAAACTTGAGAGATAAGATGTGGGATTAAATAGGATACGATTCAGAAAAATTAGGTAAAATCCAATTGATTTACCATAGGTATTGCAAATATAGCCAAAAAACACAAAATATATCGCGAGGATTGAAATAATAAGGTCTGTTTGTCTACTTAATTCTATTTTTAGATTCATAATAAATCATCTATTTTAATCTCACTAATATTAAATTCTTGAATTTTCGATCCTTTATTAATTATTTGATTATTTATATAAGGTTTAATAATAGTATCCGTTGAGATCTTATCAGATTTGAGAAGATTCAAGTTATACGAGAATACATCATATAAATCACCATATATAAGATAAGGTATTAACTTCATACTTCTTTCCCTATCGTTTTCATTACGATGATATTTTATAGTAATAACATTAGGGAATAATTTACCTTTTTTTTTTTTTAAGATTTCAGCATTATTAATAACATCATTGCTATTTATAATAGTTATTGTATTATTATAAATTCTTTTTTCAATATATCTTAATATTCTTTTACAATAGAGTTTTAAATGCATATTAACATTTGTCTTTCCATTACTTGAGTTCTCAGTAGAATATAATATATAAAACGTAGTTAAAAATTGTATTATTAAATAAGTAAAATCTTGCTTAAATGAGGGAATTTCTATCCTAAACTTTAGTGATTCATTAAACCAAGTTTTTATAACATCTTCATTTAATTCACGATAAGTTATCTTTTTATACTTTTGTTTAGCATAATTTATCAAATTTCTTAACCCAGTTGTAAAAAAACCTTTATAGTTTAGATTTAAGTTAATTTTTGTAAGGAAATTATTAATTTTTGGATAATTTGGATATATAAACAAGGTTGCTTGACCATTACTTAACCTATCAATTCGCATTGGTAATGGTATGATTGGAATCTCAATATCTCCAAAAGTAAAAATATCAAAATAAAATCCAACTGGAGAAATATCAGATTTGTATGATTTTAGTTTTGAAGGAATTTTTAAACTCATAATACAAATAATATAAGTGTGATCAGTAATTAAATAATGACACAATATCAGTAATGACTTGACACTAAAATAATTACTGCCAACTCCTCATCAGTAAGTAAAAATGTCAGTAATTCCTTCAATTTTTTATCTCTTTTTATCTGCTCATTTTTGACAACTTCCCATAAGATCAGTAAGGTATATGACATTTTTTATAATGAACATCCAAAAAGAGAGGATGGTTTTTATTCATTTATAGCACTTAAATCGTATATTTATTTATGTATTCTCTTCACTCGTCGTAGCTCATACTCAATTACTAGAAAGGAGTTGAATATCAACCATTTATTGAGAAAGAATAAAAACGAAGAGTTTTATAAAGAAGTAAAGGAATTACGGTATAATAAGGATCTTTCTATTAAGGAACTTGCACAATATTATGGAAAATCGGAGAGAACAATCTATAGATGGCTACAAAAAGGGAGAGAACAGTCAAGCAACAGACCGGAACCTTCAAAGAAACAAAGAACACGATCTAGAAAATATCCAAGAGAAATTTTCCGGCGAATAATAGAATTAAAAAAGGAAATACTGAAAAGAAGCGCTCCAATGGTACATCGTCATTTAGAAGAGGAATTTATCTGTTTTGTATTATTTATATTTGTCTTTCGAAAATATATTAAGGTTTAAGGATTAACCACGGGTTATAGGACAAGATTAAGTGGATAAAAGCGCTTTCAACGGGAGAAACCGAATGATCTCTGACAAATTGATATTGGGGGAGTTCAAACGGTCAGGCGTCTCGGAGGAGTATACTTAATTGCGGTTTTAAATGATTGTTGACGATATGTAGTCGTAGGCACATATTTTCGGGATCAAAAAGGCCTGAATGTGATTAAAGTGCTCAGAGATGTTATCTTGGCCTATGGACACCCGAACCAGATCCTTACCGACAACGGTACACAATTTAAAAATCTTCTCGGAGAGTTAGGAACAAAATACACATGACTGCTTTAATCTATGGATGTAGAACCGATCTTTGCTTCACCGCGTCATCCAGAGACGAAAGGGAAAATAGAGCGATTTTTTTCTACTATGAAATCAATGTTCTTAGTGGAAGCTTGATATCACGTGAAGTTTCATCCTGATTGTTCTTTCACGGACTTTAATCGAATGCTTACCGAGTGGATATATTGGTATAATACCAAAAAATCTCACCGTGATTTACCGAATAGAGTTCCTCCCGGGGAAATCTATTTCCAAAAAAAGAAACGGATTTTTCGTCCTTTAAAGGTAAAAGTCAATTGGAAACAATAGCTTCAGGAAGTGGCCGATCGAGAGGTCAGTAAATACAATGAGATCTCTTATAAAGCACAAAAGTTTGGAGTTCCACCAGGATATGTTGGTACGATGGGGGATGTGATTGAATACGAAGATAAAATAGAACTTTATTATAAAGACAACCTTCTTATTTCTCACCAATGTCACGTACCAATTCATCGAAAACGGCAAACCAGAAAAATAACACATAACGGGTATATTTCCTATTCAGGAAAGCATTATTCCATTGACTACAAATTAGTGGGAAAACCCGTTGAGGTCCAAGAGATTAATAACGGTACAGCTCTCCTGGTGTATCTCAAAGATATACTACAAAAAACAATAGTATTGTAAATTCTAATCTTAACAATCTTTTTTTTCTATAAGAATTCTTGTATTATGAATAAAATATTTCTGATTAAAAATGAAAATAGTGACATTTTATAACAAAATAAATTACTGATAAACTTGACAAAAAGTTATTACTTACAACAATATAAGAATAATAATAAAAAAAAAGTTTATGATATTAAATTTTTCTATTTTATATTGCTCATTTTAACGCTACAGGGTATAGATCCAAGAATCCAATACCATTTGGTTCCCAACCAATCAAGTTCTTGACATAGCAATCATTATCAAGGCTGGTACTTAACCAAAGACATGGGAAATCTCTCTCAATCATTAATGTTTGAATTTGTTCGTATAGTTGAGCTCTTATAGTAGTGTTGGATTCTGTTGCAGCTGTTCTCATTAAAACCTCAACGTCAGGTTCATAATATCGCATTCCATTAATGAATGAAACATTTGAGAAGAACGGAGACAAATAATTTTCTGCGTCGTTATAATCAGGTATCCAACCCATTGGATAGAATTGAAGTGTTTCAGGTGCTCTGATCTGTGCAATTATTACGTCTGTCCAAGTATCAGCGGTTACAAGTGTGACTTCTATACCAATATCAGCCATATCAGATACTAATTGTTGTCCAATTTGTAATCTTGTGTCGCTCTCGATATTGTAGGTATAGTTCCATGCAGCAAAAGGATTGCTTGCTGCTCTATCACGCCATTGTTGAGTTGTCCAACCAGAAGCTGCTGCTGGAGCAATTCCATCATCAATCAATACTTGTCGAGCATAAGTAACATTGTAAATCGGGCAATTTTTGGAATAATTAGAGTATTGAACACCATTAGGAATAGGACTCCTTAACCTCAATCCTTGATCTTCTAAGGTGTCGCTTATATAAAAGTCATAATCAAATCCATAGGAAATTGCTTCTCTGAATGATTTATTCATGAATTCACAGTCAAGCATTAAATAGTTTGTTGAAGTTGTTGGTCCCGCTTGGATTCTAACAATACCTGGATCAGCATCAAATTGATCCAAAAATCCAGGTAATGGAGCAGTTAGCAGATCTATTTCTTTGGAAAGTAAAGCTTGATTTCTGGTATTTCCATCTTCGATCTGAACGAAGATTACAGTTTGGACTCGAGCGAGTCCTCTCCAATAATCCTCAAATCGAGTAAATCTAACCTCTACGTCAGGTGTAAAGCTGGTAAATTTAAATGGTCCAGTACCAACCAGAATGTTATCCACCCCCGTCATATAATCATGCAAAGGAGTATAAGCTGGATTAGGAGTCATGAATTTAAACCCAGCAAAACATAATTCTGGTAAGAATGGTCCCTTTTCCTCATTTAAAACAATTTTCACTGTATAATCGTCTAAAACGATAGTCTCATTCATGAGTGGTTTTGAACCATCAGCAGTCAATATCAATGATGATAATTGAGTGAGATGTACATCACCAGCTATTGATTCATTAAATGGTGCAGGTAACCAACTATTTCCAGACCAATTTAAGAAATGATTTAATCGGTCGAAATTCCATTTTACTACAGTAGCATTAAAGGCCCAACCATCGTGGAATGTTATGTTTTTCCTTAGTGTAAACGTATATTCTAATCCGTCAGGTGAAACTGACCAGTTTGTTGCTAATGAAGGAATTGGAGTATAAAGAGGATCATCCAAGTCGTTTCTGACTAGTCCTTCACATACTTGATTAATGACATCTATTGAGGCACTATCCCAAGCGTAGTGAGGATCCAAATCAGGAATATTACCTGCTGTACCTACAAGAAGCGTATTTGTTCTCTGCGGAGCTGCCGCAAATTGTCCAGCGACAAGAAAATAGACATTTCCTGCACCAGAAGCAATCAGAAGAACTGCTAATGCTATAATGGCAATATTTTTTTTTTCCATTTCCATATTTTTTTCACTTAAAATTTTCAAGTTTTTGTTTAAAGTTTTGTTAAGTAACACTTTATTCTCAAAACTTTATAAGTATTATCTTTTCTTAAAAGCTTTTTCTACCATATTAATTATATTGATATATACTGCATATAACAATATGGTGCTAAATTTTCTTAATAACTATCCTAGTTAGGATGCTTATTAAATTTTTCGTTATTTTTTAATAAAGGTTTAAAAACTTTATATATCTTTCAATATCAAAGGAAATTATAATTTTTTTAAATAAAGAGTTTAGATATTTTTAAAATATTTACCTATATGCAGATTCTAATTTAGAAAATTGACATTATAATTACAAAATCCAAAGATTTAATATTATTTATAAATAACTCTAATTAATTTAAATAGAAATATATGTCTCAAAAAATTTAGATGGTTATAAAAGTTGAAGATGATGAGTCTTCGATAAGACATATTGAAGCATTAGCTTTCAATCGAACTGCTTCATCTTTAGGGGAAACTAAAGCAATAGAATATATAGAAAGAGAATTAGAAGATTGCAATATTTATTCAAGAAGGGACTATTTCAAATGGAAAAGTCCTATTAGATATATTATAAGATTAGCATACTTGTTAATCCTTTTCTACGGAGTTGCATTCCAACAGATTTTATTACTATTAGTTTATCTCCTCCTTAAAAATACATTTAGTCGTACACGAGAGCTCAGCTTAATTCCAAAGGAGAAATCTAAGAATCTTATAACCGAATATAAAGGGGATGAAAATATAAAAAACAAACCCTTGGTTATCTTTACTTCCCATTATGATTCATTGTCAAGTTTTTTACCTTATTATATACAAAACATTATCTTTTTGTTTTATCGAACTTTAATAGCAATTTATTCTGCATTAAACATCTTTTTGTATGGTTGGTTTCTATTATCTGCACTTGGCATTTTCTATTTTAACAGTAGTATTTTTGCCAATATTGCGCTTTTTTCATCAATATTTGGAATTTTTGCGAGTGTCCCGTTATTAATTATTGTATTCTATGAAAAACCATCAACTGGATCAATTGATAATGCGAGTGGAGTATCTATTTTAATTGAATTAGCTAAATTAATTAAGAAAAATCCCCTTGAGAATATTGGGGTAATATTAATTTGGACTGGTGCTGAAGAGTGGGGGCTAAAAGGGTCAGAGAATTATTGTGAGTTACATTATAAGGATTTAAATCTGCAGTATGATTTATCGAAGTCATATAACATTAATATCGATATGGTGGGCACATATATCGGTTTAATAAATAGAACTGGGATATTTAGAAAACCAATAAATAGGAATTTAAATAATCAGATCATGGAATCCGCGAAAAATTTAGAAATTCCAATGACTAAATATTTCAAACTTATAAATATAAATAGTGATCATCGTTCTTTTAAGAGTTTTGTAAAGAAAACTGATGGAGGGTTTCAAATATCTTGTTTCCATTCCGCAAAAGATTCCAAATTTATTCATTCCTCTAAAGATACTCCAGATAAGTGTTCTTCAGAGGTATTGAATAACTGTATCGAGTTATGTTATGAAACTCTTAAAAATATGGATAATTCTATTCATAATGAGGGATAAAACTCACTTTTAGATGATTTTATGTAGAAATCAAATTGTCTAAAACCTTTTCAAAATCAGTTTATTTTTAATTTCTCGAACCGTCTCTAGTCCTCCTTGATTTATTTCAGAGATAATTTCTCTTAAAATATTATTTATCTCAACACCTTTTAGCTCACAAGCTACGTATAATAAATTCAGAATCTCCCGTGATAAAGTCGTTAAATTTTTAATATCATCAATTGGAATCCTAATACCTAATGTTTTAATATCCCTATGTGTTTCTTTATCTTGCTGTCTAATTATAATTAAAAAATCATTGTTTCTGCCTTTCCACTCCTCTGTTATCGCTCGAACAGATAAAAGATATCTTTTCGTTGGACTTCCTTTACCAAACACATCTTTAGTAAAACTTAAATGCTCCGAATTTCTTAAAGCTTTTAATCCAAATGACCTATTTATCTTATTACTCTTATCTATTTTGTTTTTCATACCAATAATTTCATTACTTAGTTTTTCGACTTGTAAAGATAATTTTTCGATTTTTTGGAGGAAAAGCTCCTTATCAACATTATTTTCACAATCGCTCATAGAACACCAATTAATTTCTTAAT
>WJIN01000321.1 GCA_014730295.1 Promethearchaeota archaeon
CCGATTCGTTAATAATTAGTATATCGGCACGTCGCTTCCCTACAGATCCCTCGATAAAAATACGATCGAGATTATTTTGCTGCAATAACAGATTCGAGAAAAGATACTTAATCTCGTGATGATATTGGGATTCATTTCCTCGAGAATTATATTCTTTTTGAATTGGTTTTGCATTGAAAATGGTTATTTTACCTCCTTTCTAAGTTGATTGTAAAGGATTTGTGCTTCTTTTAATTCATCAGAGGAGCAAATAATGCTCGTATCGACGTGTGCAGAAATAAACTCAAATAATTTTTCAAACATACTCAGATATATGGTTTTGGAATTATTGGATCGTAGAATATATTTGCAAATCCCCTCAATTTTTCGATAAAATGCGTTCTCCTCAATCTGTAAGATACTACTGGCATGTTCGATTAATTGGAGAGTCTTCCTTTCTGCATCAATCATTATATCTTTTTTTGTCATAATCGTTTTTATGAATATGTTAGCGAAATATTACAGAACCGTAATGATCCTGTAATAATCCTGTGATCTTACTATACAAATGAGATAACTAAATATTTAAATATTACGATTCTGTAATAATTTCATAGGGAAAAATGCGTGGAATAATAGTTAAATATCGAAAATATAAGTCAAGTGGACAGAGTTTAATCTCTCTACCTACTACTATTACAGATTTAATCGATTGGAAGGATAATGAAGAGGTACATATTCGCTATAAAACATATGAAAATAATGAAGGTTTATTTTTAACAGTTAAAAATGGTGGAAGGGTAGTCAAATACGATTCTTCGCGCAGTAATATAACCATTCCAACAACTGCAGCCCAAATGCTTGACTGGAGAGATAATGATGACATTCATTTAATATTCGCAACCATTAACAAAAAAGCGGGAATCTTTTTTTACAAGAAAAATATATAGACTCTTCCCTTGATACATTTTTAAGTTTAATTTCAAAAACTCTTATTATCTAAATAGAATATGAACTTTGACACAGGGATGGATGATTACCAAAAGAAAAAGGATCTTCCGATTATTCCAACCGGAGATATTAGCTTAGATAAACTCCTTCTCGGCGGGTTTCAGAAGGAACTCATGTATCTGGTCTATGGTCCGAAGGCGATCATCACGGATATATTACTGAGAACTTGTGTGAATGCTCAGATTATCTTGGGATCGCAAAATCAATCGAATACCTCGAAAGATGTGAAAGTAGCTTATATCGACGGCAGTAATCGCTTTAATCCCTACACAGTCAGTAAATATGCCGCCTCACAACGCCTCTCGCCCCGAAAAGTTTTGGAAAATATTTTGATCACTCGCGCATTTACTTGGGAACAGATGGTAGAAATTCTGCAAAACAAAATAACGCAATTAGAGAATATTGAAATGGTAATCGTTGCGGGTATCACGCAATTGTTTGAATACGATAAAGCGGGTTATGAGGGTCTGCTAAAAGCGATCGATGGTATCAAACAGCTGCTCTCCAAGACAGCCCCTCTAATCATTTTAACAGGTCCGAAAGAAAAATACTCGCAATTCAAACCGAAGGGTGGTAAGATCATCCAACATTTCGGGAACGTGCTCGTGATGATCAATGAGGACGAACGAAAGGTCAGTTATAGACTTATACAGCACCCGGCAATGCCCGAGAAACAACTCCTCCGTAAAAAACACAAGAACCCGAAAAAAAGGTCGGATGTTTCTAATGCTAAGTTGGACGAATGGTTATAAAAGACAGTAATAATCCATGAATACGCCCGTTTTTGGAGAAAATTTCAAAACATTATATCCGAAACTCCTTTAGAGGGTCTATATAGCTGTTTCTCACCGTAATCATCTCTCTACTAATATACTTAACCTCTTTATTCTTCAGGTTCATTTATTTTTTTTTTATAGGAATATAATCTAATTCGCCCCATCTTACGAGTAATTTTCAGAATATTTTCCGCAACTAACACTTTAACATAAGTACTAACAGTATTCCTATGAATATCTAATTCATCGGCGATTTCTTGTATATTGAAATCTTTGGGATATTTTTCCTTTAAGAATTCAATTATTAACTGTTTTATTTCGGGATTAAGCATTTCTATTGAAATTTTCTGGTATGACGATAATTTAATTAAATGGTTTATAAGAAATATCATTTGATACTCTATATATTTTTTCACATCTGAAGGACAACATTTATAAACAATACATTCATTCCTTATCATTAAACAATATCAATAAACAACACACATAAATTTCAATTAATCAAAATACTTATTCTCGTGGGGACCTAATTAATGACAATAAGAAAAAGCCTAAAAGGAAGCTTTTATTGTGATCTGTGTGATTCTTCCAATATAGTCGAGACGACTCAAGGGTATGTGTGCTCTCAGTGCGGGCTGTTGGTTGAAACGCACAAGTTTGAATTTAATATACCCTTCGAAAGCGAAAAACGACAGCATGAGATTTTATCTTCAAATACCATCGGCACCAAACACGAGCAAATCCATTCTCACAACTCCCAGAAGTTCCTTAGACTTCAGAGCCGTCAAATTCACTATTCGCATTCATATCTCTCTTCTGTGCGACTCGTGATTTATGGTGAAGTATCACGTATTTTCTCTATCTGTCAATATCCCCGTAAGTTCCAAAAGATAGTATGTGAGAAAACCTATCGAATATGGAACTCATTGCGTCCGGGAACAAAATATCGCAACCCAATTCTTCTCACACCCTTGATCATTTACTATGTGTTAAAAGCGAACGCATATCCGATTAAGTCGGGTACTTTGCTAGAAAGCTCCCCTATTTCGAGGAAAGAATTCAATGCGTTTAGAACTAAGGCCATCGGAGCACTTCCAAAATATCGCCATCGTAATCGAATCGAGTTGATTTACAACAGTCTTACCGAGTTTGCGAGCGTATTTTCTTTGGGATCATCATTTTATCCTTATTCTCAAAAATTGGTCAAAAAACTCTGGCCCTTGCTTAAATTCTATCGGGATTCCACTGTCGCAAGTGTAATAACAATCATTCTCACGAGAACCTTCCAGAAATATTCGTTTATGACCATCAAGCAACTTTGCGAGTATTTCGGGACCAGTTATCGGACAGTGCAGGTCAGAATCGCAGAATCGATCTGCGAACCCCTCAATATTAAAACGTTTACCACCATCGGAGAGGGGAAGGAAGCCTTTAGGTGTATTTTACAAAAGTTAGAGGTCATCCCCTCACCACCCACAAAACCACCACAAAAAGATGATACTCATGGCTCAGAAGGCACAGAGAGTATTGAGAAAGTACGGGTGGCATACGATTCTAATACTATTAACAGAAGAGACATCTTTGTCGTTCGAGGGGAAAATAATGTGGCACTTATCTTTTCTGCTCACTTGAAGGGGAAGGGGGATCTCGAAGTCGAATTTGCATATATCGAGCGGGGATATATCTATGATGGCAAAGGACCACCCGATACGATATAGTGTGATTTCCGTTATATTTTTTATTTAAATGGATATAATGGGTAAGTATTATGCTTCGCAGTAACTATGGTTCCTATCGTCTCATCAGTTTGTCTATAGATATGCTGTTCGCCCCCTCCCCCAGCGAATGATGGACTCACACCCCCATCCTCGCCTCTCTCTGACGATAGGAACCCTCCTTCTTTTATCCAAATAGCGTTAAATACATATTGCAGGGAAATATGGCTTCTTGAGCTAACTTCATTCAAAAAAAGGAAAAAATTACAAGAGAGATTGAAAAATAAAAAAAAATTTGATTTATTTTTGGATTGTGGCTTTTTTCTTCATCGCATAGATACTCAAAAGCGACCCGATCGAGAGAATACTCACAAGCCCGAGTATATTCGGGATGCCGATATTCCCGCCGTCCCCTCCGGGAGTAGTATCATCCCCGTCAGGAGGGTCATCGCCGGATGAGTCGCCTAAGAACAATTTAAAGCTGGGGTCGTGATAGATCGCGTTTCCCGACCATGTGGGATAATTCTGCGTCTCTATTGTAAAGAACTTCGAAGGATTCGCCGCCTGACCGAGTAAGGGATCATCCTTTACCTCATCTTCGATAGAGAAGACCAAATTACAGAAAGGATTCCCGGGCGAGGCGCTCATCGGGGTGATGGCATCTTCCATAGAAGAGGTGATTAATTTACTCACACTGGCCCCTACGGATTCAAATGTAAGAGG
>WJIN01000322.1 GCA_014730295.1 Promethearchaeota archaeon
TGAACTTCTTTTCGATATTCCATTATTCTTTATTTATTTGGAAAGTATAAAAATGATATCACCATTTAAGTTTATTGATTTTTAAACGCATTCATCCATGCCCTAAAGGACATGGCTTTCTGCTTGAAAAACGGTAAAAAACTCTTATTGGAGGTAAAATAATTCCCAACTTTTTAAATGAGAAGTATACCAAGCGGCCAGTATTTAAATGATCTGCATGGTAATCTTGAGCGAACCACGGATCTGGAGCAAATATTATATTAGGCTTTTCTTTTCTGATCAAACTAGATACGCGGATTAAAGAATCTCTATTGAGAGGTAAATGTCCATCTATATATCCCATTTTTATAACATTTACTCTATTTTGAGAATAAAACTCAAAAACTTTATTAGCATTTCTCAGTTCAAAATCTCTGATATTTTTTAATCTTTGACCTTTATATTCATCATTTATAGTACCATACTCATTATTTGTCATCACAACTTCTATAACTTCATTCTGCAACATTAAACTCTCTAGGTATGTGAAAGGTACTCCCAATTCAATATCATCAGCATGAGGAGTAAAAAAAAGAATTTTAGTATTTTTTTTGTTATTCTTCATGTTAACTATAGATTTCTAGTAATTCTCGTAATTAAATCTATCTAATTGTGAGTTTTACATATAAAAATATTTTCCAATCTAAAGGAAAAACAAAAGATGATTATATCAGTTAGATTAAAATCAAAAAAAAATATTATTTGATATTCTTTTTTAGAAGCTTAATTCCTTCTTCTCGTGCTTTTAGTAAAGTTTTTTCATCAATATCTTTCATATTCTCAGAAAGAAGAATTTTTTCTCTCAGGACTTTCTTCAAAATGAGATACTCGTCCTTCTTGCTTATAAATGGATTTACTTTTTCTGTATGTATGAACTCGTCTATGCTTGTTTTTTTTCCGTTATTATTTCCTTCTGTTAGGTCGAACCTATAATCTTCATATACTAAAAAGCAATGTTGCATGGGTATATAAGGAATTCCATACTTTTCGATAACCTTTCTAGCCCCATCTGTTATTTCCTCTGTTAATTCATAAATTGCCACCTTTTTATAAATCGGAATCCCCAATTCGTCTGCAAGAGCAGCAATAACCGCATGTTTACTTGTACAACTCCCTTTACCCTCTTTGAAAAAGATCATATGATCGCTATAATCGCTGTTATAACCATATTCTTGTTCATGGACATACAAACAAGCTTTTTTAAAAGAATCTATTCCAAGACTCAAAAATTTTTCAGACATCTCCCCTTTAGGTACGATCTTTTTATCGGGAAGGTTATCATAAGAATCCATAATTAGATTTAGGTATTTACCAATATAAGAGTTTATGATATATAATATATATTCCTCTGAAAGTTCAAAGTTTAAATTATCTCAAACATAATTCAACTAAAACTTGTTTTAGCAAAAGAATAGGTATTCAATGTGAAAAAATACGATGTTATTCTTATCCATCCTCCCAGATTACTCAAACAAAAGGCGGGGATAACCGGGAATTTAATAAGAGGAGCATATATCTTCATTCCGATGGGAGTTTTTGCAATTGCTGATTATCTTCAGAGGGAAGGATTTTCTGTTAAAATAATTAATTATCCATTAGAATTATATCTCAATCCAAAATGGAATTTGAAAACATATTTGAAGGCTATTGATTTTGATATTGTTGGTATAGATCTCCATTGGGTTCATAATGCATATGGAGCAATTGAAGTAGCTAAAGTTGTAAAGAATGTCAATCCAAATGCAAGAGTTATTTTAGGAGGGTCAAGTGCATCTTATTATCATAGGGAAATACTGAAATATTATCAGTCTGTGGATGGTGTGATTAAGGGGGAAGGAGAA
The DNA here is from genome assembly GCA_014730295.1 of Promethearchaeota archaeon. The sequence goes on from WJIN01000322.1 coordinate 1,881, forward strand.
ATACCCCTACTTAGATATGCGAAGAATTTCCAGAATTTTGAATCTTTAAGATCAATTCCAAATTTAACATATCGAACAATCGAAAACAAAATAAAGATAAATCCCATAAAATATGTTGCTGAGTCTTTGGATAATCTAAATTTTGTCAATGTTTCTCTTTTGGAGCATGCCAAGGAATATTTTGAATGTAGCCGAGATATAATGGGTATCTCCTTTAATCTCCCCATAGGAAGAGGCTGTCCTTTTAATTGTCCATTCTGTGCCGGAGGTCAACGAGCCCAAAAACGATTAGCAAATAGGAATAAAGTAACTTTAAGAAGTCCAGAATTGGTGGTACAAGATATTAGCTATATTACAGAAAAGTTTAATGTCTCAAGCGTGTTTTTTGGACATGGCGCATATCCGAGTAGTTTTAAGTATTTAAAGAAGATTTTTAGGTTAATTAAAAGAGAAAGGATTGAGATTGGAGGAGATTTAGAAATTTGGCGCCTTCCCTTTAGTAGAGAAATGACAGAGATGTTTTCGAGTACATTTACTAAGAAACATAGTTCAATTAGCATTTCACCAAGAACGACTTCTCAAAGAGTTCAGCGAAAAATTCAAGAGGTATGTGATCCAACATTTAGTTTTTCAAAATCTCAATTAAATGCACTTATTAATAATTCAAACGATTATAATACAACTTTAAGGATTTGGTTGACTATAGGTGTACCGTTTCAAACTAGACTCGATATTCTCAAAGACCTAAAGTTCACTCTTGAATGCATCATTAAATATGGAACATCTAATGAAAAACCTATTACTATCATGAATGAACCTTATTATATATTTCCAGGTTCCCCTGCTCATGAAGAGCCTGAGAAATTTGGAGTTAATATAAAATATAATAATTTGCCACAAGTTGTCGATATTTTTCGGCAAACCAAGATGTCCTTTTTCTATAATGTTATAAATTATGATAAAGAGAATTTGTCAGCAACCACAATCAAAATTGGAAATATTCTATTCTTCATAGGAGCGGCACCCATGTTCTTAACAACTGGGAGCACTAATTCGAATATACACGAAACAAAAAGAAGTGCTTAGGATTTCTAGTTTTTTCAGAATTTTATATCTTTTTGATTTTAAAACAAGAGAATTCTTATTAAATACTTATTTCGGAGATCTACTCATACTTAAAAGAATATATGAGTATTCTGAAAATTTTTAAAGATTAGAAAATTAGTTTAAAGTTAATTGATAATGCAATTTATTGTTTTAAATAAGCTAATCAAAATAAAGGAACATTCAAAAATAATAGCTTCAAATTGAAATTTGTAGTTTTTGTAATTAAATTTTTGATTCTTATAATAGTATAGGTGAACTAAATTAAATTTCATGTTGCTACCAACTGGGATTACGAATTAATTGATAAATTAGCTGATTATCCTGTCACAGATTTATATGGAGTGGCAGATCATAGTATAGTTGGAGGAGGAAGACCTTCATTCTTACTTCCAAAAATAGAGAGAGAAAAGATTAGTGATTATATAGATAAGGTCCATGATAATGATATGGAGTTTTCCTATTTATTAAA
>WJIN01000323.1 GCA_014730295.1 Promethearchaeota archaeon
AAGCACGACTTAGGTTAGCTCGCGTGTATGAAAAGATTGCCAATCAAAAACGTGATTGGTCTCATAAAACCACGCTTCAGCTTGCAAATACATTCGATGCCGTTATTTTAGAAGACTTGAATATAAAAGGCATGCAACAATTCAATAGTGGTCTGTCAAAATCAGTAACCCTGGACTTTTCGCGGGATCAGTTTAAAACCAGTTTAAATTACAAGCTTGAATGGCGCGGTAAGCACTATCAAGAAGTAGACCGCTTTTTTCCCTCAAGTCAGCTGTGCTCTGTCTGCGGATATAAACATGAGAACTTAACTTTAAGCGAACGTGAATGGACGTGCCCCGAATGTGGCACTCATCATCATCGAGATAAAAACGCGTTTGCTAATATTAAGAAAGAAGGAAAACGCCTTTTAAAAGAGAGAGGCATCACAGTCATTTCATGACCTACCGTAGGGACTACGGGAAGTTACGCTTGTGGAGATCGTGTAAGACGCCATTTAGGCGCAGTGGTCAAGGAAGCAAGAATCCAGCTCTTTTAGGTGCTGGTAGTTCAAATCTATTACCAATATTATTAGCCTATTTTTTCCAGCATTTCTGTTAGTAGTTGTGGAATTTCCATAATATTCATAATGTGAACGATTTCTCCCTGGGTGGTTTCTAGTATCCATTTTGCATAATTTTTAGAGTATGAACGCGTATTAACACCCAAAAGAAATTGGACCCTTTGATTGACATATTCTTCCAGTTCTTTCTTAATCATTTCCTCACCTTCTGCAAATTGACAATCCGTTAGCAAAAAGCAAATTTTCCGTTCTGTACGGGTTTTTTCTAATTCTTTTGCACCCCATTCTAGCGCTGCTTGGACTTGAGTTCCGCCCCTTGCTTTTAGATCAAGTAATTCGTTTGCCACATTTTCCAAATCGCGCGTATCTCCGAATTCTTTTACTATGTGAGTATTTGATTCAAAAAAGCAGATTGCTACCTCATCTGCTCGTAAACTACCAATTAACACCATAACGGCTATTGAGCATGCTGCAAGCTTCATCCCTCCCATAGATCCCGAAATATCAAGTAAAAAACAAATTGACACTCTTCCTTTTTCAGTTCTACTGACAAGAAGATCTTCAGAGGTAATCATCTCTGCTGATTTCCCTTGCATTATTATATTTTCGATTGTTGCATCAATATCAATCAAATCTATATCATCACCAATAATAAAAGGACGCAGTTGTGTTGTTGGAATAAGCCCTTTCTCTCCGGATCCTCGTTGATTTGATATAATGTTCATCGCAATTTTAATTAACGCATCCTTACATAGATTTTTAACGAAATCCTTCAAATGACTTGGAACTCTATTTCGATGATAAAACCATTGTAGTAGCAGATTTTCCCCCGGACCAGCACTTAAAGATTCTGCGACTTTTCTTTGGGCATTTTTTCCGATTTTTCCTGCTGAATTAAACGCTGTTCCCATATTATAATGAGATAAAGCGCCCATACCTTGATAATTATTGGATTTATAAGCTAGCTGCATAAGCTCATCCATTTGCACGGCGTTTAGCTTGATTTTTTCTATTATTTTAGTAAGTCTTTCAAAATTACCTATATTTTGTTCATACATAGCTTTTAATAGCTTATAATTTCCACCAAAAATTTCTATAATCGTCTCTTCTTTAATCCCCAATGCTTTCCCAATGATAACTGCCTTTGATTGATCAATTGGAACCACACTAGAAACCATAGATTTGAGCACGTTTTTAAATTGGTCTTTTTCATGAGTTGCGTTTAATGCTTCCATACCTACTTTTTTCGCATTTTCTATAAATGAATCGTAACATGATGCGAACTTAGCCTCTGTTGAAAGATTCATCAATTCAATTGCCAAATCTGCCAGATCATAACTAGCATGTCCATTATTATTTAGAAAATCGTTTACTTGTTGATTAACATATTGGTCTAGCATAATACTCCATTCGGGAACATCTGTTTGTGCTTGGTAAAGCTCTGAAAGAGAGGGAGACGGTTTATGTTTTGCCCATTCTTTAAACAATTCATTTGTTAACTTTGAATCGAACTTATTATCTAAGCCGCGAGAAATGTCAAAAGAAGTATAAGGATCTTTATTGATGCTATTAGAAATGACCTTATCATGGTTAAATGGAGGGATATAATTCAAGACATCGGAAATTTCATATAAATCCATAATATTATCCACCCTGTCAACCAATTGATTTGCTAGGTTCTCTATGTCTTTTATTTGCATACCAACGTCCTTAAGATAATTTAATGCTCTTGCGCTTGTTCCCACTTCACTATTGCTCATTACGTTTTGGAGAGACGTTTTAAATTGACTATCATTCATTAAATATTGTGCCGTGAGAGTTATCCAAGGCGTTTTAGATTGCTCTAAGATGTCTTCCCCCCAATCCAGATTTATTGCTGATTCTATATCTTTGGGAGAGAGGTCATTGATATCTCTTAAAATAGATTGATGGCAATTGTTTTTTAAAGTTTTTAAATCCCGTATTCCTTGTTCTAAAATATATTTATAATCAGACCGTTGTTCAATAATATCTATTAAACTTTTATACGGCTCATCATTTAATTCTGCGTGATTATAAAGATCGTCAACAAAATCCATAAGTCCTGTAAATTCCTCCATTGCCTGTTCAATTAGCGCTTCTGTATCTAAACTGCCTATATCAAGTTCTGTGTCGAAAACATCTAGCAGCTCATCCATAAAGTCTGATTTTTCATCAGAAGAACCCATGGGAAGCGAGTTTTTTTGCTTTTCTGTCTTTGAAGCTTTTTTATTTTCAAAAATAATATTAAACGCGATTTCTTGAGCAATGGACTGGTCTTCAATGGGGGTGGTTATAACTGCCGCCCTAATAAAATCGTCTGGAATAAGATTCAGTTTACGATAATATATGGCTGTAATAAGTTTGGGAATTGCAATAGCTTGACGAGTACTTGGCATATTTTGCAATCTTGCTTTATTTCTTCTCATTATATAGATGAATTCAATTGCAAATGATATTGGAGTCCAATCTAATATCTTATTATTGGCATAATCTCCAATATTTCCATTGTCAATTTTTTTCATTGAAACTAATTCTCCCTCTTCGTTTATTTTCGAGAAACAATTATTACCTAACTAACACCAACTACTTTTGTTAAAATTTTCTTAATAAATTGATCTTTACTTCTACCAGGTCTCAATTCTAATGAATCTTGGAGAATTAATCTAGCTGATTCAGCAATCAATTTATTATCGACTCTCGTATTAAGTCTTTGCGCTCTCTGAGACACAAATCGGGCAAGTCCAATACTCGTTCGTAGACTCGGAGGACGTTCTACCACAGGGTCATTCCTACATTGAACCATTAATTCTATAATCTTTTCTTGGGTTAAGGCTGAAAGTTTATACTCTGGACAATTTGAGACCATAATTTTTTGTTCTAATGATTTAGGAGGATAACCTAAATGTATCCAGACTTTGATTCTGTCCTTTATTGCTGATGGTAATGTCCTTGTTCCTTTTAATTCCGTGGGATTCATAGCAGCAATAACATAAAATTCGTCTTTTGCTCTCAACCAAGTTTTTAGTTGCGGAATGTATAGACGTCGTTCTTCCATCGCATCTAACATGCTGTTTAAAACATATTCATCACCCCTGTTCAATTCATTCGCAAGAAAAATTCCTCCTTTTAATGCTGCTAAAGAAAAGGGTCCCGGGATATATGAATCTGGAGAGAACCCAAATTTAAAAACCAGTGTAGGATCAAAAGATCCAATAAGGGTTGATGGTCTAACTAAATCGCTAAAGGTTACCCAATGAAATTCTCTATTCATATCATATGCGAACTTACGACAAAGTGCTGTTTTTCCGCATCCAACCGGTCCAACCAATCCCACAAACAATCCTGCGTTGTAGGCGTCCATCATGGCTTCATAAGCATATTTGTATTGTCCTTCTAAAACCAATTTGATTTCCTCTCGAATATCCTCAATCTTGCTTTCATCTATTAGTTTTGAAAATTCTGTTATTTCTGATTTTGCCATTTTAATTTTCACTTAAATATTATATTTTTTAAAATCTTTATTTAATTTTTTATTAAAATCGATTAATCGTTAAAAAATCTCTCTGTTGCTGTAGGCTGCACTACTATGGGTACTTCGTAGTTCAATTTCTTTATTGCTTTAACTATTTTTTCATATTCATCTTCCTCTAACACCTTCCTTCTGGAGTAATCTAATCTATCTATAATGAATTTACCAAAATAGGTATTTTTGAGGTCTTCAATATAATACTTTTTTCCCTTTTTTTCGACTTGAGAATTTTTCAATTCTTTTATCCGCTTTAATAATATCAGTTTAGCAAGTGGTTTCCACTTATTATCCTTTTTTAAAGCGTCAATTTCAAAATTTCGATGATTTATTACATCTTCTTTTACTAAATACGTAATTTCTTTCAGTAAATTAATAAAAAATTGTCTTTTGAAATTTTCAACTGAAGTTAAATGATTTAATTGATTATTTAGGTTCGTAAAAATTCTTTCAATTTCCACATGCTTTTGAACAGAGAAAAATCCGTAAAATTCGTCTTTAATTGCTTCAACAACCATATCATTTTGATTTATATCTTCTATTTTTCACACCTTTTATTTTTTTAATTCAATTCTGTTATCACATAAAATTTTATCTACATCTTGATGAGTTATTAGGAGTACCTGAGTTTTCTCAGCAATTGAACAAATATTAGATAACAGACTTTCTCTTGTATAAGCGTCAATAAATTCCGTGGGTTCATCTATAAGCAAGAAGGGTGCTTGACTGATTAGCTCACTCAGAGAAAACTTATATGAGAGTCCTAAAAGTAATTTATATCCTCCGCCTTCATAGACCCACGCCGGAAAAGATTCTACTATATCAACGCCTTTTGGAGTAATAGATAAACTATAATCTTCATTATCTATGTGAATCTTTTCAAATTCGTCTTCGGGTGATAAAAGTTGCTGATATTCCAAAATTTTCTCCTCTAATGCTGTTGAAACACCATCTCGTATAATTTGTTGAGTTTCCTTAAAAATATCTTGAAAATTTCTATATTTTTCACTTAATTCTTTTTTTATCTTTAGAATAGAGATTTTTTTCTCATTATTAGCAATATTTCTGTCCAACCTTTTAATTTGTTCTTTAATTTCCTCCAAATCATTAATTATTTGAAGCCGTTGATCTTCCAAATGTTTTAAATTCGATGATATTTCTGATAATTTTGAGATTATTAAATCATTGAAATGATTCTGTAATTTTTTGGCCGAACTAAGCGTTTTATCTAGTTTAAAAATTTTTATTTGATCTATTAACTTTCTTAAAGATTGAGAGAAGGGCTCCTCTTTCTTTAAGAGACTAGAATACTTCTCAAGCTTATTGCCAGTTTATTGAGAATATTTGAAATATTAAATTGAAATTTCATTTTGTTTAATCATTCTTTTTTTTGTCTTCTTTTGATATATTATAATTTAACATTTTTAAAATCTCAGATATTTGTTAAATAATTAACTTGAGTTCTTTCTTCATTATCTTTTGAGAGCTTTATCACGTATTCGCTATGGCGTTTGAAGGAATCATCATGGGAAATGACAAATAGCTGGTTGAAACCTTCAATATTATTAATGTACTTACTAAGATTATTCCTGGCAATTTCGTCTAGGTTTGTGGTCGGCTCATCGAATATCGCAAATTTAGCCGTGGTTAATGTCTTTAAAATCGCCAGTCTTATTGCTAATGCAGCGGCCATCTTCTCTCCTCCTGATAAACGAATAAATCTTTTGGTACTTCGCGACTTTCTAATCTCAATTTCATAATCCTTATTCCAAATAAGAGAAGTATTTTGATCTCCTCGAATATTGCGATAGATTTGACTAGCGTATCTATTAACTTTTTGAATTAATTCTAACCGTATTTTCGGCTTAAATTCCTTTAGCCAAGTTCTCATCTTACTTATAAATTTTTTTTCAGCTCTAAGTTTGAAATCTTGCTTTCTGAAATCTTCCAACTTTTCTTCTTTTAATTCTACCTTGGTAATATCTTCATTTATTTCATCCAATCGTGCTTGTAGATTTCGCAAATTTTCATTAAATTTAATTATCAGTTTCTCATTCTCTTCACATTCTGTCTTAACTTTATGATATTCATCCTCATCAAATTCTGATTTTAATTTGGTTTTTTCTTGTAGTTTTTGCAAATGATGATTTTTCAACTCATCTAATTTGGTTTTTGATAATTTTAAATTCCCTTTTCTCTTTTCTAATTTTTTTGCTTCATTAATGTTCTTTTGGTATTTATTATAAGCGTCTTCTAATTCAATAATCTTCCCGCGGATTTTTCCCAATTGATTTGGTACTTCTTTATACTTCTTTATCTCGTTGGTGATATTTTCTTCCCGATTTTTTAATAGAGTTAATTCTTTTTTTAGTGGTCCTAATTTTTCTTGAAGATCAGAAAGCTTCTTTGCATTTTCTTTATGAATTAAATATTCATCGTGATAAGGCTTTAGTATCTCTTTCTCAGACTCTAATTCTGTTCTCAACTTGACAAAATCTATTTTGTGAGAAATTTTTGATTTCAAATCAGAAATTTCAACGTTAATATTACTGATTTGTTTTTCAACCTCTTCACTCTTAGCTTTATTTTTTGTTAATTCATCGAGTTGGTTCTTAATATTGCTTTTGTCTCTTAGCTTATCATTAATTTCATTAAGCTTTAATTTTTTAGATTCCAATAATTTTTTTTTGTTTTTTATCTCTGTTTCGAAAATCCCTATATCAAAATCTCCCGCCTTAATATTTTTGCAGACTTGCTCTGTAAACGGACATAATTGATTTTTGACTTTATTTTGATTATTTTGAAAGAAAGAAAGATCATTTCTTATAATTGATATATCTAGCTTAATGCTTTCTCGATTTTTTTCAAACTTATCAAATTCTTCTAACTTTTTCTTTAATTTAGGTAAATCATTAGCTTTTTCCTGTAATTTTTGGAGTTTTTTGGTCAATTCTTTTAACTTCTCTTTGTTTCTTTTCAGTCTATCTTCTTCAGACTTAATTATGGTAATTTTTTCGTTTATTTCCTTAAGATCTTCATCTAAATGTATAAATTTTTGATATTTTGGCTCGGTTTCTCTGGTTTTTTCAACTGAAAATTTCGATTCATCAATTTTCTCTTCCAAATTACCAAGAGTATTAAAAATTGATTGATATTTTCGATTTTCTTCATTCAGTTTTTCTTTTAATTCATTTAATTTCTCATTTTTAGCGATTAAATCATTTCTTAAGTTTGACAAATTTATAAATTCACTATAAGCTTGTTTTGTATTTAGGCAAATTTTATTCGCATAAATGGATTCATCCAATTGCTTTTGGAGATTATCGTAGGATTGCTTAGCATTTTTTCTTTCAATCTCTAATTGTTTACAATTATTCTCAATCTCCTCTAACATATCTTTTAATTCATTAAGTTGGTGTAATTTTTTTTCTTTCTTTTCCTTAATCTTTTGACATTTATGCATTTCTGAGGAAATTTTAGCTATATCTTCAGTAAGGTTATTTTTTGAGGAGATTAAATTCTCTTTATTTTTAGTCTCTCCAATTAAACCGCTAATCCTATTTTGAACCTCGACGATTTCATCTCTGTATTTTCGATTTATTACACCCAAATTTTCCCAATATTTCTCATATATGTCCAATTGGAAAATTTCATCGAAATATTCTTTTCTTTCTTTTGGACTTCGTAAAAATATATTTACAATCATTCCTTGAGGAATACCTATCGCGGTATTAAAAAGGGTTTCAAGATTAATATCAAATTTAACGCCAAGCTGTTTTTTAATCCACGAGCGAAATTTAGAAATCGTGTCTATTGGAGGAGAGAGCGGTTTCCCATTATGTTCACATACTTCAATTTCAGTTCTTCCAATATCTCGTGTAATTTTATATATCTTTTTATCTGCTCCATTTATCCACACTCGTGCCGTGCCATATTGGGGGTGGTCGTTTTCAAGATCTCTCACATAATCTGCTTGATAGGTCTTAGATTTAAGGAAATCAAACAAGACGAATCCAATCATTTCCAGAACTGTTGATTTTCCCGCTCCGTTATTTCCATAAAGTATATTCAATCCCTCTTTAAATGAAATGGCGGTTTTTTTATGTGTTTTTACATTTTCAATTTCTATTTTTTTAATAAACATTTATTTCCTCCTCAAAAATCTAATTCACCATCATCGATTATATCATCGATATCTACATCGTCATTTTCAATATTTAAAATTTCTTTGAAATCTCCGAACTCTTCTGCGAAATCCTCCTCATCCCAAATCTTATCTATACTAACCTGTTTCGCTTTTTGTTTCTTTTTCTCTTCTTTTTTCAGTTGTTTATCTGTATTAGGTTTTTTTTCGAGTCTGAGTATTTCTTTAACTTTCTCTAAAATTTTAGGGTTTAGATCAAACCAATTATCTAATTCCTTTTTAATAATAGTATAATCTGCGTTTTTCGTGAGTTTGTTTTTCAGTTGATTGAGCAATAAGTTAGAAATCTCACTTTTATGAGCTTTGAAATTTTCCTCTTCTTCTATCGTTGCTAATAATGCCTCTTCTTCTATCCGTTCAAAACTCCATGACTCGTCCACTTCGAGATTATATCCAGTTTTGGAAAAAACGTGATTGTTAAGTTTCAATCCCAAGATATAAAATGTATCAAAAATTAAACTCCTCAGTTCAGCTAAGTCAACTTCCAATTCTGAATAGGGAACCATTCCCTTAATTGATATATATAGAATAGGTACATCTAGGTTGGTTAAGGGTAAGTTCATATTATTTCTTTCGGGGACTCCCAATTTTCTGAGTTTAGTTATCACCATATTTTGCGCTTCTTCAAAAGATTTGGACTCCGAGATATCGATCGGGGTAAAAGATAAGAATTTTCTATTGGGAATATTAGAAAGATCATTGGTATTTCCATTTTCAGATGTCAGAGATTTTACTTGAAAATTATTTTTTTCTGCCGGAAAGATATCAATCAGAAATATCCCGCGTTTTTCATTATATTCCGTTATCTCGTTTATTTCAAGACTGCCCGGATTAAAGATCCATGGGTCGTTCACAGGTAATTGGTATTGATTATGAAAATGCCCCAGAGCTAAATAATCCACGTGTTTATGTAATTCTTTTAGCTCTTTATTTATCTCGTAGCCTTTTTTTCTCTTATCATGACCTTGGATGCCGAAGTGCATCAAAAGTATTATAAACTTGTCATCTTTAGGAATCTCCTCCTTTATAAGAGAAAATAATCCCGGAGTAGAGCTTCCAAAGTAGCTCATACCGTATATTACGGAATCTTTGATTGTTATTTTGCCTCCTTTATGCTCTCTGTAAGAATAATCAGTAAAGATGATCCTTTTTGAATTCCTATTATATTCTCCAGAAAGTAAAATAATCAAATTTAAATCAGCTAAAAGTTCCAACCACGTACGATCCGAAAAAAATGGTGTCTCATGATTTCCTTCAATACAAATGATTGGAATTTTAAATCCTAATTCCTCTTTAGATTTTGATTGAAAATCCTGTATAGTAGTTATTATCTTACTTAAGGTCGATGGATTTATTTTCTGTTCACTATCTATGAAATCTCCGCAAATAAGGACAAAATCTACTTTTTCGTATATCGCTTTATTTAATAACCATTCAAAGGCTTTAAAAAAATCGTCATATCTCTGTGGTATACCATAGAGTGTCTTTCCTAAATGCAGATCCGCGGCATGGATAAATCGGATTTTATCTTTCATGTTATAATCACTTTTTATTCTGACTCTACATATTTATTTATATCTAAATCTGACTTTGTGGAGTTCTTCATCAGATCCAGTTTTGATGTTAAGCATGATTTCATTCTTACAATATTCTTTTACAAATCTATAAATTTGTGAGGATTCTTTCAGAATTTCTCTTTCCTCTGGAATATATTCAACAAATTTGTCACTAGAGACAAATATAAGCTTACTTTTTGCCCTGGAAGTTAGTACATTAAATCTATTTAAGTTGTATATGAACTCATCTTCTATTTGCAGTTTATCCTCATCAGATAATCCAATTGAACATATTATAAGGTCCCTATCAGATCCTTGGAACTTTTCAACTGAATAAACTGTTTCTTTTAGATGTTGCATTAATTGAGATTTAGGAAGGTTTGTAATCATTTCAAATAATTGAAATACATTTCTGATGATGGTTCGACCTTGAGCATTATGTGGAGCGACCACCCCTACCTTTTCAGTCCAAAATCTTTTTTCCTCTGTTTCATTATTAGGATTTATCATTAAATAGAATCCTTTCAAGATTTCTGCTACAATTTGAGCTTCAAAAAGGCTAATACCTATCTCAAATTGTTGTTGATGAATTATTGCGCATGCGACTCTTTGGGGTTCCAAAACTTCCCTAACCCATGATTTGTTTATCTTTCCTAGATTCCCCCTTAGAATCCTATTAGCATTTTTTTTGTCGGTAATTAAATTCTCATAAAATCCTAATTGGGAGGTAAATTCTACAATATGTCTATGTGAACGGTAATTTACCTTCAATTGTCTCTGTGAAATATTATGTCCCTCCATATAATATCTAAAAATATTGTCTAAAATCATTTCTAGATTTTTTGGAGGTTTTTTGACTCTTACGGGTGGTAATTGATTGTGATCTCCCACAACAACTACTTTTGTAAGAGAATCCGAGGTTATTGTATTATTTTGCGGTATTAAAGTTTTTACTACACTCTTAGTCCTTATGAATTGTTTTGGAACCATGAAATCGGGTTTTTTTATTGAAATTTTGGGTTTTTTAATAAATTGCAGACTCGACATAAAATAATCTGTAGGTAATTGGCTTGCCTCATCAACGCATATTAAATCAAAGCAAAAGTTTTCGGAAACTCTACTTGTTAGATGATATAATTGATGAGCGTTCGCGAAAATGATGAAATTATCTTCCAATGATTCTTCCAATAGAATTGTTTGGGTAACCGTTCTAGTCTTACCATTTAATTTCCAAGTTTGTCCATCTTTCATCAAATCATCAACATTTCTCAAGTGGGGTTCATTAGGAATGGGATTTTGGGTTCTAGAATGGAAGAAGATCATCTGAACTTCAGATGAGGGGGTATGATTTCCCGAGTGGTTCTTGCTTTTCCTGACTTTATCTATAATAACTCTTAGAGCTGTATAAGAAAAGGATGTTATCAAAATTTTTGATGTTTTATTCTTTTGGGTACGTCTAATAATAAATTCATCAATCAATGCCGCAATGGTTTGAGATTTCCCGGTTCCCGGGGGTCCCAATATAGCAGATATAGTTTTATTTAATGAATTAATTATCGCTTCTTTTTGAGAGGTATCAGGTTTGGGGTTAATTTGTGAGTATAAAGCTGGATTTGCAACTGCTTTATCATAATAATTCAATACCTTTGGAGCAAAAAGATAAAGTGAAGGTGTGGAAAAATTCCAATGCTCAGGCCATTTTAATTTAGGGTTACTCCGAATATCCCATAAAAATGCTAAAAGCTCTCCTAACCAAGATCGCCCGAAATTATATCTCTGAAGTAGACCAGAATGATTACTGTTATATAATTTATTTGACCATGCATCTGAGCTGAAATGATATATATACCATTTTTCCGAATTAAAATCTATACTCTCTTCTTCACAAGCTTCAAAAACATTATTTGTACTTGGTTTGGTGGTAATATAATGTCCTTTTGTTTTTGGATCCCATTCTATTTGTTCAATATCGATAATCCATTTATATATCCTCTTATCCATTTTTAATCCTCTTTTAGGATTCGGTATCAACAAAACGCGATCACCTTCTTTGAGTTTCATATTGCTTGATAATCCCCTAAGAAAAAAAGTATATTTTAACGACTTACCTTGTAAATCTATGATATTTAAATCACTCACTCTTGCGGAGAATAATTTTCCAATACTAAAATCTGGGAACATTGTTCTATAATACTCATCATCCTGCTGTTGTAGAGCAGTATCGAGTCTTGAAAACAAATACCATACATGCGCAATATCATGAAATTCAGAAGGTAATATCGCACTTTTATAATCGTGTCGACTAATTGTCCGAGCATTTTCCGACATTGCAAGGTTCCCTTCTTTCTGGAATTGGGAGCGTATACTATCAATAACATGCAATTTGAAGATGATTTGATGCTTTATGATATTCATTTTTTTCTTTTTCTTGTTTGGATCTGTTTCCCTTAGATATAACAACCACGAGGAAAGATCTAAATAGTTAAAATGTGGAATCCAGTACATTTTAGTATTTATCTCTAAGTTTTTGAATAATTTCTTGGCAATACCATGCCACGTATAATTAATTATATCTGGAAATCCCAAACACGACTCTGCGAAACTTTGAATATCAAAAAGTTTTTTATGCTGATAAGGATTGCTGACTTCTGTGTCTGAGGGAGTAAAATACATCAAGACTTCTTCATAAGCACCTCTCACAAGAGGCTCACTAATGACCTTATCCAAGTTCCTCTGAATCATGTCTTGAAGATGTTCGAGCTGATTTCGTGACCAATAGAAAATTCCAGTGTCTGGTCCAATATAGTACGTTCCGTATTTACCGGTTATATCAATAACAATATAATCTTCAATAATGTTGCACATTTTTAAGATCCAATTTAATTTGAGAATTGTTTTAATTGTTAGAATAGCTTCACTTTCAGCTGTTATATCCTTATTTACACTCGCAAACCTGTACATTATGCTTGTTCCAGCTAACGTTTTTTCCCCCTTTAAAGATATTTCGATTTTTTCTAATTGTTTCAAACAATTAAGGAAAAGATCTACATGAACCAACGATATTTCTCTTACTAAATAATCATTTAATTCTTTTTGAATCTCATCTGAAGTTTTCTCCTCTTCCAAGGCGTTTTTCCAAATTTTCCACCAATTATCAAAAATCCCATGATATTTTAGTTTAGAGGGAATAAACATTTTCAAGAGAATCCCAACAGCAAATATTCGGTCAGTATTTCTGTCGTACTCGACATCAAAATTGAGAGAAATAGGAGAATATCTAGGAATTGAATAAGAATAGGTTTGGTTGTTTTTAGGGTATATTATTCGTTTATTTTTTATTGCTCTGGTTTTTAATTTTAAAGTAGGTAATTCAGAATATAGGGGTTTAGGAATAGCTCCTACTTTGATTTGTTTAATCTTTTGTGAAAGATCTCCTATGTTTTGTATATCTAATTCATTTTTTAGTTGTTGAGCAATCGATTTTGATGTAAAGGGAATTAAATCTATAGCCCAATTTTCTGGGTGTTCTTTGTCCTTCATACCAAGTGTTTCTTTACAATCTTCTATAAATTGACAATACCCGCAGCCATCATGGATATTAGTTTTTATTTGTGATATTGGGCAAGGTGCTTTTTTCCATAATTCCTCTATAACTCCAACGACGCTGGTGTAAATTCTATCCGATTCTTTCCAGCTAATAAAACTAACTACACCATTATCGAACAAATGGTAAATAGAATTTAGCACCTTAAATTCGTCTTCTTTTTTTAAGGGTAATATGCCATTATAATTCGCTCTTATATAAAATTCTTTATCCAAGCCTAATTCTTTTAAAAAATATGCGAAGGTTCTAAGATAATAAAAAATCTCTAAAAAGTGTTTTTTTCCCACATTCTCTTCATTGGTATATTTAATATCAAAAACCGAAATTCCTATTCGTGTATTTTCCTTTTCTTTTGGAATCAGTTGAATGTTCCCATCAGCTTTAACCTCATATATGGTATCCATATATCTATTAAGTCCATTACCGATGAATATGAGATCTGGTCTTTGAGAAGCATAATTCACGGGAATTTCCTTATATTTCGCCTTTGGATGAAAAATTTCATAAAAAAATGATTTTGGAATTTTAAATTGATGTTCTAATAATAAACGGAGTGAGGGGCCATTTTCACCTCTTAATTTATCAGCTATTTCATTCAAAATTTTAACATTTAATTTTACACTCCCGATTATTTCATTTCCCAACACATCCTTAGAAGATTTAAATTCAACATTTTTTAAATTTTTCAAATAAAAATAGACAATTTGTTCATATTCCTTCCCCTTTTCTTTTAGGTATTTTGTTTGAAATATTAATCGCTCGGGAGGAGTAGATGGTATCGGTCTAACGGGATTAAACCATAAATCTGGTAAATCTCTACCTAATTCTAAAAATAATCTTCTCTTACAGTTAGTTAAGATATAACTCTGAAGTAAAGTCTTATTAAATTTACCCATAAAATAGACCGAGATTTATAATGAGTATATATATTAATTTGAGTTTTAATAAATAAGAGACTTTACCAATTTTTTGTTAAAGAAAGAATAAATCAAAGTCCAATTTATTCCAAAACATAATTTGATTATAATTTCTAGCGGATTCGACAATCGAAAATAAGAAAGAAAAAAATTAATAATTCAAATTACCGAATTTCCTTTAATTTACTCTGGTTTCTTTAATTTAAATCTTCCAATTATGGTCAGTATCACTCCTAAAAATCCAAAACCTCCGTTTAAAGAAATCAGACTAAGCATCCATATTAATAATTCAGCTGAGAGAGTACCAGCATAAATTCCAGATATAAGATAGACAATTAGCCCAATTAAACCCATACCCGCACCTAAGGAGATGATAAATTTTCCAATTCCATATTGTCCTATAGCGACAATAACAGAGCCAATTATAACGCTAGCTCCACCCCCTAAAGCTATATATGTAAAAATTCTCAAAACCAAATTTAATATAGGTGCTAAGCCAGGATTCGCATCTTCTAATATTGAAAAGACCATAGTAAAAAATGTCACGTCCCCAACAACAGATCCGATAATCATTAGAATACCGCCGATTATGCATAATACAATCCATTTTTTATTTTCCATTCTTATCACTTTCTATAAATAATTTTGAAAAAAAAGATTGAATAATTACTAATATATATTTGGATTATTTTTTAGCAATGGTAATTTTTTAAGAGATTCTGAAAGGATGAGTATAAATATTCATTCTATGTTCTCGAACAAATCCTATTAATGTGGTTCCATACACATCAGCTAGTTTTATCCCAGAATCAATTGCGGTCGATACTGATGCAACTATAGGTATCTTAGCCCGAACAGCTTTTAATACTGTATCTCCTGTTAAACGCCCAGTAGAGCAAAGTATGACATTCTTTAGAGGATGTTTTTTAAATATTAGATCTCCTATCGCCTTATCAATTGCATTATGTCGTCCAATATCCTCCATCAACGTTAATAATTTTCCATTTTTAGCAAATATAGCACATCCGTGACACCCACCCGTTTGTTTGAACAAAGTTGTTTCCGATTGCATCTTGGAAATAAAATTGGAGATGGTCTCTGCCCCAACTATCAATTGATTTTGTAGTATGGAAGCAATTTTATCAGAGTCCAGATGTTCTTCAATCATTTTTCTCCAAGGGGGTGAAATTCCACTTGTTGTATCCACTACTCGCCCTAATGGATTTAACGAGAATGCTTCTTGAGATATGCGATTATTCTCTTTTAGGATTATATTGATTTGAGAATTATTTTCATTTATTTCTAATTCCTCGATATCATCTATGGTTTTAATAATCTCGGTGAAATAAAGAAATCCTACAGCTAATTCTTTCAAATTTTTAGGTAAACAGATAATTGTTGCAAATGGCTTAAAGTTAATGGTAATTTCAATTGGTACTTCAATCAAAACTACGTCATCGATAATTTTTCTTTCATCGCCTCTTATTTGAGTTATTTTTACTTTTCTCGTGAACATTGAAACCGCCTTATTTCTGAGCTATTTTTATAAATCTCTATCTATAAATCAAGAAGGATTGAATCTAAATATATCAATCTATATTAGCGAATCAATTTTAGTCTATAAAAATTTATTATTCAACAGAATCAAGTTTTAATTTAGCTACACTATTCTTAAGCGGCCATATGAAAAATGACAAATTTTATGTTTAAATAAAAATTCAAAAGGTTAGTTATGTTGAGAAAGGAAAGGGTAAAAGAAGGTGATAAGACTAGTTTTACTTCAATCATAAAGAAATCTTGGCCTTGCTTTGCTTCTTACCTTACGATTGCTTTCACGCTCGCGTTTTTATATATAAATATTTTAATCATATCCAACATAATATGGCCGGGAGAAGATTTTCGTTCTACTGAAATCGGATTATTATTTGGAATTTCGACCTATATAATGGCTTTTTCTGGACTCTTGTTTGGAAACTTAGCTGATAGAATATCAAGGATCAAACTCTTTTCAGTTTGTACTTTTCTTTTTGGATTGGGATTTATCTTAAATGGATTCGCTCCCGAAGGTTTGGGCTTTATCACATATTCCTTCTTTATTATTTGTGTTATTATTAGAGGTTTTTTTAGTGGGGGATTTTGGCCCGTAATCAATTCATATATAACGGATAGCTCCCTGGAAGATGAACGCTCGCACTTTTTTGGGATTTTAAATACATTATTTCAACTATTTCAATTAATGGGGATGATTTTGGCAGCATTTATGTTCCAGTCTGGACTCTGGAGATATTATTTTTGGATAATTGGTTCAGCCATTTCTATGATAGGGTTTTTTATTTTAAGAGGGGAAGAACCAAAACGGGCTTCTAAAAGAGAAGAATTGAAAGATATTATGCATGATACAAATATTTTTTATAATTATCGATTAAATACAGAGAGCATTAAAGAGACAATCTTTAAACCAACAAATTTAATCGCTTTTGGCGAAGGTATATTTACCACTATTTTACTTTCAGTCCCAGATTTCCTTCTGGTAGCTTATATTCAATCTTCCCCCTATAATTTTTCCCCTATCACCTCCAGTTTGTTTATGATCGTATTTGGAGTTCCGGGAACAATTATAGGTTCTATCGTTTTTGCCAAACTTTCCGATAAATTATCCAGAAGAAATATCAAAAATCGAATCTATCTCATTGTCTTCTCTTTAATAGGAATATTTACGACTTTTATGATAGTGTTCTTACTCCCGCTCCAGCACTTTACTGTAAGTCAAGGAAATAATTTGATTATTGTATTATCGTTTCCAATTATGTGGATCTTAGGACTTGTAGCTTTAGCAGCCCGCTCGATTTTAGGACTCTATAGCATAAATCAACCGCCCTTAATTCAAAAGATTAATTTACCGGAAGCACAAGGATTTATTAGTTCTACAAACCAATTTCTTGAAAGCATCGGATATGGGACAGGACCAATCTTAGCAGGATTTTTGCTTGAGATTTTTAACCAAAACTATCAAATTACTGTGACCCTTACAATGAGTATTGGAATTGTTGGCGCATTTTGGTGGTTAATTGCGACGAAATGGATTGATCGGGATGCAGCGCGAATCTCTAAAATATTAACAGAACGAAAGGATGAGTTGAATAATAAAACAAAAATGAATTAATAACATCAAAAACTCGAAGAGAATCATATTATTTTTTCAAACTTTTTCTTCTCATATCACATTTGATAGCAAAAGCAAAGGGATTAAAAATCCTAAATAAATTATACAACCAATTTTTATATATTCTTCTCTGTTATAAATCAATAAATCGGTGAAATTAATATGTCTGAAGAAAAAACAAGTGAAGAAACAAAGTCAGAACTAACAGCAGAAGAATATGTCATTATTCGTTCCTATTCAAAAATCATATTCTTTTATCCACTATTCTTAACCTCTTTAGTTCTTGGAGTTATTCAGTTATTCTACGATGAAACCTTAGCGATCCTCGGATTTATATGGATGATTGTATTTTTTATCAATTTATTTGTGACCGCATTTAACATATCCAGTACCAAATTTTTTGTTTTGGTTCTTGCGATTATCATAGTTATATTGCTACTGGTGTTTTTCGTTCTTCCCAATGTCGCTTTTACAATATTCATTCCACCCGGGGAATTCAATATAGAAATGACTATGCAATTCTACTTTATCACCGCTGCTATTTTAGGATTTATGCTCTTACTCGCTTTTCTGGAAACAAGGATAAATTTTTGGAAACTGGAACGAAATGAACTTTATCACGAACAAGGTATTTTTGCCGAAGCGGATCGATATCCCGTACGCGATTTGAGGTTTAAAAAAAATATTCCCGACGTGTTTGAATATCTCATATTAAGAGCAGGGAGTATAACTCTTCAAACTGGGGAAGAAACATTCCATTTGGATACGGTGCCGAATGTTACAGATAAGGAAGATAAAATTGACCGCCTTCTAAGTCATTTGAGCGTTGAAGTAGACGAAGTTGATAAATAAAGTACTCAAATTTTTTATAGCATTTTTTTTTTAATATCAGTTCAAAATAAAAAATAAGATTTTATACTCATTCATCCCAACAAAACATATTATATGTTGGTTGTTCGCTTAATTGTCCGTCTTAGAGTCGACCTCAGTATGAAATAATGCCAAAAGAGGTACTTTAATCAAAAATAGCTAAAATATGCAAAAAATATAAGAAAATCCTTATTGCATATCTCTATGGATCATGTGCAGTAGAAAAGCATACAAAATTCAGTGATATCGATATTAGTGTTGTTTTAATAAACGATTTTGAAGAACCTCCACTTTATTTTGCACAGTTGGCAAATAAATTTGAGAAAGCATTTCATAATAAAATAAATATTGATCTTAGAATCTTAAATAAACAACCCCCTCATTTTCTTTTTCAAGTAATTAAAACGGGAGAGATCATATATTATCGCGATAGGAATTTTAAGGATGAATTCGAATTGAGAGTGATCACCCAATATTTAGATATTAAACCATTATTGGATTATTTTGATAATCTTTTTGTTAAAGAGGTTCTTGGAGATAAATATTAATCCAGACATAATTATAAAGCTTTTGGAATTATTAGAAAAACTTCTGAAGAAATTAGAATCAACTTCTAAAATCCCTAAAGATATTTTTCTTAATGATTTTACTGAGATTTTAGCTGTGCAGCGAGCACTGGTTCTCTCCATAAACATTTGCATAGACATAGGTGCTCACATTCTAGCCGCAAACAATATCAACAAACCTGAAACCTATAAAAAAATTTTTGTAGATTTATCTAAAAATAATGTTATTAGCAAACACTTATCTGAATCTTTGACTGAATTTGTAGGGCTAAGAAATCTTCTAGGAAATATCTATTCGGAAATTAATAATAATAGAATTTATGAAATAATTCAGAATGAACTGGATTTGTTTCGAAATTTTCAAAAACAATTGCTGAAAAAGTTTAGAAATCAATTGAAAAATTAGAATAAAGAAAATAATAAAATTATGAAATTAGGCAGCTATATATAGCCGTCCGTTAGTTTCTTTTTTTACTGAATGGTCTCCACTGTATTCAATAAATTTACCCTTGATTTTTTCTCCGTTAGGTAATTCTACCTCGCTAACTTCACCAACTTTTTTATAGGAAGGAAGTTTTCGAGATACACTACCTTTAATCACGATTGTTCCCCATGCTTGGTCTGCTCCAGCGCATCTATCTACATCGCCATCAACTACAATAGTGCCTCCATGATTGTGTATTCCTAAGAATGCACCAGCTCCACCACAATACAGAGTGGGCCATTTATTCGCACCTTTAGAATTTCTTGCCCAGAGCATTGCTTCATTACCGATTTTACCGCTGACTTTAATAATACCGTCTTTCATTCCTTTCCAGAAACCTCTATAGGCGGCTCCAACATAATTGGCGGCGTCTCCATTAATTATCAATTCTCCTCCCTCAAGCATAGCTCCAGCCCAATCATCAGTATTTCCGTTCACAGTAATCTTTCCTCCGGTCATTCGGTTTCCCACATGCATTCCAACGTCCCCGTTTATTATAATCTCTCCGGCACTCATTTTCTCACCAATACGCTTCACATTAGATAAATCACCATCAACAATGATCTTTAAATCTTGCGCTTCGCCGCTTTTTCCTTTAATCTCGAAATATTCTCCTAGCTTTACTGTTTTGTTCCCAAGGTACAAGTCTAAGTCTTTTATCTCGTCTTGGGTCTTCCCCGCTAATACATCAGGAGAAATTACATCTGCTTCAAGGGGAAATTCGGGTTGTTTTTTAAGTGTAAGATTAATTTCGGCCATTTCTTTTATTCACCAATTTTCTCTTTTACTTTTTCGATTATACGCTCAAGGATTTCTAAGTCAGTTAAACATTCTCCTGGAGCGTCTTTTACCTTACGTAGGCGTAATGGAACATGATCCATACGATACGCAGTCCCTTCGCATTCAATTCCCGCGATGGCTGGCGGTAATACCACATCAGCGAAGGCGGACGTAGGAGTTTCGTGAGGTTCGATTGCAATTAACGGATATTTAAACATATTCTTTACGGATTCGGCAGGAAAAT
The DNA here is from genome assembly GCA_014730295.1 of Promethearchaeota archaeon. The sequence continues at coordinate 20,496 of WJIN01000323.1, forward strand.
TGCTTGCAGGGTCGGATGCTACGATTAGTGAAGCATCAATCTCATCCCGCATCAATAAATCAACAGATGAAAACTCACCTGGATTATAGCGAGGATATCCCCGTGAGAAATCTATTGAATATGCATATCCTGTATTCCATGTGAATACCGTATTCGCACCAGATACATTATAGTGCCCCCTCATAGGGGTGATTAAAAATTTCGTGTGATCATTCAATTCTCGAGTAAGACAAATAGCAGTGTCAATATTTCTGTGATGAGCTAAAGATTGAGTTAGTCCCATTCCGAAAAAGATTACACCATAGTTGCAGCCCTTGATAATTTCTACTAGCTTTTTAATATCTTCTAGTGGAACTCCAGCAATCTCCTTTTCATCGAGTTCTACACCTCTTAATAATGCGCGAATTCCATTGAGTAATTCATAATCCTCATTAGGATTAACTTGAATAAACAAATCTGCGATTTGGGCAGTATGAGTATTACGAGGATCAATGACAACCACAAATCTGTCATTGCGACCATCCTTTTTGAAGTAACCTCTGACAAATTCACTATATCTACCTAGATGTCTTGGATGGGCATGAACAGGATTTGAACCCCAGAAAATTACTAGGTCTGCTCGATTCTTATATTCTCCTAAAGTTGATGATGGCACCCCTACATCTTGTTCTGCAAGTAAGGTAGGTCCGTGGCAAACCGATGCGGTATTGTCTAAAATGCTCCCAAGGATTTCTGCTAATTCCACGCCTTTTCCTTGAGCTTCGCATTCGGTGCTTGAGAACCCATACAAAAGAGGTCGAGTAGCATTTACTAAAATGTCGGCTGTCTTATCGATTGCCTCATCCCACGAGACTTCGACTAACTCTCCATCTTTTCGTACTAAGGGTTTTTCGTAGCGGTGTTTACTTGGATTCGAAGAATAATATTTTGCTGTACCTATTTGACACGCATTTCTTACCTCTATTACTTCTTGAGAACCTATATTAACATCTACCTCGAGGTCATCACATAGTGTCCCACAAAATGGGCAAACTACATCATAAACCGTTCTAATTTTTCTTTCTACCATTTTTATGCCTCCTTTAGGGTTTTAATTAATGCTAATGCATCTAAAACTTTAGCACCTTCAGCAACTTCTGCTTGGGCTTTCATACCTTTGAAGGTCGGAGTACCGCACGATTGAGAATCAGGATTCACCACCTGATTTGCCCAAGGTCCCATTGGAATGAAAATAATTCCGGGGTGAGGACCCTCATCAGAAATAGTAGAATATACGGTGACCTCTCCAAAATCCGTGGAAACCTTAACGGGAGTTCCAACCAAACAGCCTAATTTTTTAAAATCATCCTTATCGAACGCGCAGATCGCAGCAGCCCGTACGTTTTCTTTAGTCGTTTTACCACCCTCCAAGGCGATTCCTTGGTTAATGGTCCGACATGTGATTAATCGTAAATTGTTTAAACTCATTATTCGGCAACCTCCTCTTCTTCACTCCATCTTAATGTTTTTATTCGTTCAATTAATGGCTCCCAAAAAATTTCATTAAAGTCCCCAGAATAATTCACATCTGTGATCTTCAATTTAACGGCTCCCGTAGGACATGCGTTGTCACACGCACCGCAAAATACGCATTGTTCCTCATCTACAACGACATTGGGTACGGTTTCCCATCCCTTTCTCGACCTTTCGGGTACCGTAATCGCTCCACTGGGACATACGTCCGCACAAGTATCACAGCCTCCCGCACATTCCTCGTCAACAATTTCTATTTGTCCTTTGGTGTATTGCTTAACAACTCGCTCAGTCTCTTTGTTATTTTTAATCTTTTTTGCTTCGAATTCAATTTTTGGAACAGCTCCCTCAGAGATTAATTTTAATTCGTCTAATGGAACTTCTTTTCCGTTTTTTTTAAGTGTAAGCGCTCCAAATGGACACATATACACACAAGTACCACAAAACACGCATTTTTCGGGATCATATACTTCTGGTATAATATCCTCTCTTGTAGGAAATTTTCGGGACGCGCCCACCGGTCCACGGCTAATAGCTTCTTTTGGACATACTCGCGCGCATGTGCCGCAACCAGTACATTTATTTCTGTTTAAGATTAACTCATAATCCTCAGTCAAGTACTTAATTTGTACTCGTTCTTGATCTTTGGAAATTTCTCTTGATATTTTTGGAAATGACATTTTTTTCTCACTCCACCTCAATTATCTCTAATTCGATCGCATCTTGGGGGCATGCTTCAATACACACTCCACACCCATCGCAATTGACTTTTCTCTCATCTTCGTATACAGAAATAGCAATTCCATTTTTCACCAATATTACAGCGTTTTTATCAGTTAGCTTTCCTTCCTTCTTTAATTTGTTAAAATTGATAGGACAGCTCACAACACATACATTGCAGCCAGTACACAAGTTATGATTAATCCTTAGTCTATATATTTGCATTTTTTCACTCCTCCACTCTTAATGGGTTTGGTCCTAATTCTTTTAATTCCTGTACGAACTCTTGTACAATTTCCGTCAACTCTGCTCCTTCCGATGCCGATACATATGTATATTTCACACGTTTAGGATTAATACCATATTGTTCAAGATAACGATGAAGCAGTGGCATTTTCCTAATCGTTTTATAATTTCCTTCCACATAATGACAATCTCCGGGATGACAATGTGATACTAGCACACCATCGACGCCATTTGTAAGCGCATCTAATACAAATTGCGGATCCACTCGGCCACCACACATAACTCGCATGATACGTAAGTTTGCAGGTCTCTGCATTCTTGAAGTACCTGCTTGATCCGCGCCCGCATAAGTACACCAGTTACAACATATTCCCAAGATGTACGGGTCAAAATCTTTACTTTCCGTCATGATTTTCAGTTTAAGTAATTTTAAGATTAGGTTTAATTTAATTGGTAAAATATTCAATCCCAATTAAATCATTATACTATATAGTGGAATTGTATGTTTTATTAAAAATTTATTAAAGGAATTGTTAAGCAAGTAGTTTAAAAAAGAGCCTAAGGCGAAATAGTCCACCATACATAACGGAGATTTTTTCTATTGATTATATTAATCTTATTTGCTTAAAGTAGAATATAAAAATTTATAAGAAGTTTGAGGATTCAAATCCTATTTCACGAATCCACTTGTCTTTAACCCGTTGATAACCCATTCCATTACCAATTCGAAACCCATAATATTTTCCTTAGTATGCACTGTGGAGTTCGGTATAAATGTTTCGTGATATTTTTCTGCAATATATTTTGCCGATGGATTTTCTTGATACCATTTTATAATTGCGTTTTTGGTAGTAAAATGTAGTTCTTCTGCACCATCGATTAGCTTATTACAATCATCATCTGTCCACACCCCAAAATGATTCAAACATATAGAATCCAGCTCATCTTTCAATTTTCTTACTTTTTCAATCGATTTCAAAAGTTCATGCTCATCAAAATCAGGTGGCATTAGTATAGGCTGGTGAGTTTTTCTATCAATTTTAGAAGCAAATGCATCTCCCGTATAAATAGTGTTATTTGTCCAATCGATCAAACCAATGGAATCTTGAGTGTGTCCAAATAAATTAATTATTTCTAGCTCAAGTCCCTGAAGATCTATTCTATCTCCTTCCTTTAGGGGGGCGGCATCTTCAATGGGATCTACATTATATTCGAAGATATCATTTAGACGCTCAGGATTCTTTAGGTTATCCAGAGCAGACTCGGCGGCATAAACTTCAAAATCAGGCATATACTTCCGAAGTTTTGTATACCCTTGTGTATGATCCCAATGGGAATGTGTAATGACCATTTTATGAATGGGAAACAAATCCAGTTCTTTTAATTTAGTGACTACCTTTCTTGCGGAAACGGCAACTCCCGTATCAATCATTAACCGCTCGCCACCATTTTCAATAATATAGACCGATAATTGTTTAGGTAAACGGAAAATTAATCCATCAATTAGATAACTATTTTTATTAAATTTTCCCTCTTCATTGATAAAAACCATTTTTTCCTCCTGCTATTTAAATCATTTATTTATTAATTACTAGAGTCAGTATTAGATATTTAACAATTATGATAACAATTCTCTGATTTTTATATAGCATATATTCCTAAATATCAATCCAACGTCGATCATCAAACACTTTCCTTCACTCTAGATTGATATATAGAGTGTCTTTTTGGGAAGTGATATAGTTAATACGTTAATCAATTATTTTTTCTATACAATTTTTTCCCTTATTAACGATATCTACTATATGGATCCTCTTTTAGAAGGTATAAAATATATTGTAGGTATAAAATTGTATATCAAAAAGATGAAAAAAAGAAATTTACCTCTCTATTTAGTTGTTATATGCTCATTTATAATAAAAAGTAGACCTAACAAATCTAATCAAAGGTCTTCAATAAATCTAATTTCAGCTTCATTTGATAATGATTCTAATTTCTCATTAAGCTCTTTTTCTTTTTTAAAAATTACCGGAATTGAATTCAAGGTAGCGATTGAAATAGAATAGCAATCCGCTAATGAGATCGGATAAAAACATTTTAATCTGCTAACTTCATTTCTCAGTTCGGATTCTGGATATATGTAGAAATCCTTTAGAAAATCATCAATCATTGATATAGCTTCATCTATCCCCAATTTTCGGCATAAAACGTATTTTAACTCTGTCTCGACAAGTGGGCTCACCAAATACTGATTAATATCAGAATTATCTAATACAAATTGTTCAAATTTAGTTCCTAATTCAGTACCTTCCAAATATTCTATAAAAACACCAGTATCAATTACTATTGAACTATTTTTCAAGTCGCTCCTCTCTCTCACGTTCTTTCTTTCTTAAGTCTTCATAAAGCTCTCTCGCTTCTCCTTTCTTCAATATCCCTTTATATTTTGAAATATTGTTGATGAAATCTTTTTTCTCAACAACGATCCTCCTATTTTTAATAAGATATTGAATTGCCTCATCATATGTGACTCGTTTTTTCCATACTTGCTCTAATTGGTTTATTAATCCAAAAAGTTTATTTTTAGTTTCATCCGATATTTGAATTGTAGTTGTCATAGTATTTTTTTCATAGTACATAGTATAATTATAATGACTATAGTAATTATAGCTTTAATATTTTTCTTTGATAAAATCATTTTTGATAATTCATCTGATTAAAATACCTATGGATAATTAATGAGAATACTAAAACTAGGGGATTCAATGTTATATTTTTATTATAAGATGTCCATCCAAGATGGATCTATTTTATCCAAGGCATTTTCAGCAGCTTTTCTTATTTCCCAATTTGTCTCACCCATTTGTCTAATCAAGGAGGGAAGAGCCCTCTTATCCCCTATTTTCGAAAGGGTTTTAATGGCTGAAAGTTTAATTCTCTCATCTTCAGCATCTAATAGAGTAATGATGGGTTCGATATTTTCAAGATCTTTCAGTCTACCAATAGCTTGTAAAACCCAATTTCTAATATAGAAATCCTCATCATCAATAAATTCAAACAGCAACTTCAAAGTATCTTCGCCTCCTTTTTTGGTAAGTAATTGGATGCATGAACGTCGCCTCTTCCAATTAGAAGTTCTATCTAAAATTCCTCTTACCCTCTCAACAATTTTGGGATTATCTATTTTTGAAAGAAGATTTATGGCTTTCTGTCTAACATTGCTTTTAGGATCTTCCAATAGACTAAATAAATGATTAATGAATATCTCTTGGTTATTGTCACTCATTTTTTTAAAGAGGATATTAGCACACCATTTTCGAATCTGCCATTTTTTCGAGCTAAGAGCTTGGATAATCTTCTCCAGGGAATCGCTTTCAATGATTTTTAATAAAGCACGGTAGGATAGTCTTCGAATTTTTTCGTTTTGACTATTTAATGACTTTATTAGAAGATCGATTGAATCTTCATCTTTAAGTAATCCAAGTAATTTGATCGCTGCCTGACGTTCAGTTATATTACGAC
>WJIN01000324.1 GCA_014730295.1 Promethearchaeota archaeon
GACCTTACTTTTTGTCCTACTCCATAATACCGTGTACGGAACCAATGAGAAAGCAATTTTTTATATTATGGGTTTACGCCTGCTCTACTTTTTGGTTTATTATAAATCAAGGCGGGCTTCCATTCCCATGCTCCTTCATTGCCTTAACAATTTTCTCTGTATGGGAACGATTTTTTTTCTTTGATCTTGAAAATATTAATGATTTTTGGGTATATATTGGGGCTATTCTCACTTTCTTGTTATTGAAGTATAAATAAAAAAAGATATCAGAGTAAAAAATATTATAAAGAAAAATTTATTTACTAATTGATTTGACAGATAATAATATTAACAATAAATTTGAACAACTTATCGATACCTTATTTAATTAAGCCTTTTCTGGAGGATCTCGTATTATGGTATAATTATTTATATCGTGTTGAGTATATATTTATAAGTAAATATTTGAATTTGACAAGAATTATTAGGTGATAATAATAGAACTTATTGACATATTATTCGGATCATTAAGTTTAGTGACCGTGATAGTCGCATTCGCAGTCGGAATTAAGATTATGAGCAAATATAAGAGCGTGAAGGACAGAAACTTTCTCTTCGTGGGGCTCATTTGGATCGGAATTTATCATCCCTGGTGGAGCTCTTCCTTATCATTTTTATTGAATTTATTTTCAAATGATATGGTATCCTTGTCTCTTGAATTATATTTCTTGTTCGCTCTGGGATTAGTTCCATTCTTCATGTATGTGTGGCTTATTGCATTTACAGATATGGTTATAACCAAATACCGCACTATGATAATACTATTACCCACAGCAGTTACACTACTCTATGAGATTTACTTGATATTCAATGTGATTGTGAATGTATCGGTGATAGGTGAATTCTCTGATGCTTCAATATTTGATGTAACTTACAGGGGAATTTCACAGTTCTATCTGGTTTTTATCGTTCTCTTGATCTTAAGTACGGGGATTCTATTCGCTCTTCAATCGCTAAAATCAGATAAACCCGAAATTCAATTAAAAGGAAAACTTCTCCTCTCAGCGTGGATTTTATGGGCTGCAGGGGCAATTTTTGATTCGGCTATCCCATTATTTATCTCTACCTTGCTTATGACTCGAATAATTTTGATTTCGAGCTCGATTCTCTTCTACTTCGGATTTCTATTGCCAAATTTTATTAAAGAACGGGTTATAAGTAAATAATATCAAAATATTCTTTTTTCTTTTTATTCATTTTTAAATCTTCAAGAGATCTATAAATATCTAATAGAAAAATACTGGAAAAATAAAAAAAGAAGATTTAATTAATTATTAAAAGGGTTTACTTCTCAATTTCGAAATTAACTTGACATCTGACGCGATAGATTAGTAGATCTTCATCCTCCTTGACTTTTACATCAGATTGGAGAATACTGATGTTTCTAATACCCCGAAGGGTCTTTTTCGCTTCCTTATATGCATTCTTTACCGCATCAGCCCAGTTCTGCTTACTTGTTCCAACCAATTCAATACTTTTATAAACTTCGCCCATTTCAGGCCACCTCATTAATTTTTTGTTATTTTCTTAGATTCTAATTGAAGATCTAAAGATCACACACTCTATGTGTGGTAAAATATGTTGTTATTAGCTGATATTTAAATATTACTCATATAAATCATGTATACATAGGTTTATAAAAAAGATAAAAACATAGTTAAAATCAAAATAAACAAGTAAATAAAAAGAAAATTAGGTTTAAAAAATGAGAATTAGGCGTCAGGATTTTCAATTAAGATGGCAATTCCTTGTCCGCCACCAATGCAGGCGTTAGCAATGCCATATTTTCCACCTTTTTCACGAAGGATCCTTCCAAGAGTTCCGGTCAATCTGACCATCGTGGAACCAAGAGGATGTCCTATAGCAGTACTTCCACCCATAACATTAACTTTTTCTTCAGGAATACCAAGCTGTCTCATGCAATTCAATGCAACAATACAGAAAGCTTCATTAATCTCCCAATAATCTATATCATCGGGCTCCATTCCTGCATGCTCTAAAGCCATTTTTGATGCTGGTACTGGTCCTCGACCCATAACGCTTGGATCGACAGCCGCCCATCCCATAGAAACAACTTTAGCTAAAGGTTCTAATCCACGCTTTTTCGCTTCTTCGGCTTCCATCATAACCATAGCCGTGGCTCCAGCGTTTAATGGAGAGGAATTTCCTGGCGTAATTACACCATCTTTAGTTCCTTCTCTTTCTTTATAACCGCTTCGTCCACCAATATCTTCACCATAGGCATTCTTCTCCAAGTAGAATGGTTTTGAGATGCGTGGTAAGGTTGCGACTTTTTCCAATTTCGATTTTCGCGCGGCTTGATCTTTATCGATCATAACCTTTTCCTCAACGTTTCCTTCTTCGTGCCCTTCTATGGGAATAATTTCACCGCCCCATACACCCGAAGTAAACCATCCTTCTTCTTGCGACTTAATTGTTAAGTTGTGGCTTCGGACACCAAATTTATCTAAGTCTTCTTTTGTAAAATGAGGAGTCTCTTGCTCGTATAATTTTTGGGCAGTCTGAAGCATGTTGATGGTTGTGAGCATATCATATTGAGGTCGATACCATTCACTCTTTTTGTTGATCATTTTTAAGTTTGGTTTGACCCAATCATTCTGCATCGGGATGCGAGTCATATGCTCGACACCCGTAGCAAGCCCAACTTTGGTAAAGCCAGACATAATCTCTAAGGCTATCATTGCGGCACCCGCACCAGCGGATCCGCATTGTTTATCAATAAAGAACGCGCTTGTATCAACAGGGAACTCTGCCAAGAATAGAGGTAATCGACCACCGTATGTCCACGCTTCATGAACACCCATCGCGGTACCAACAGAAACCTCTTCAATATCTCCTTTCTCAATGCCCTTGTCAGCTAATTTCTCATCGAAAAATTTCATTAATAAGTTTGCTAGAAGTTCATCACTCCGAATTTCTCCAAACACATCTCTATCAGGTTGTTTTGGACGAGATCGGGAAAATGCCGTTCTGGCATAATCAATGATCCAGCATTCCTTCAAATTATCTATCATTTTTGAACATCACTTTTATAGTTTTTCAAAAATTTAAGTATAGATTGTTGAGTTTAGTAAGAAAATTAAAGTTTTGGAAAATGATATGAATGAAAATTCAAAATGAAATTTCGAGAAACAATAATTCATTAAAAAACGCTCGATCAATCTTAATTTATGCCTTCTTTTCTTAATTTTAAATACTTATTTTCAACCGAATGTGTACATATAAATAATTTTATTTAATTTCGATTAAATAGGCGTAAGATAATAAAAGAAAGATGGAGAATTAATTTAGAGTTTAGCGCGAAATGCATCGGCTTTTTCTTTATGCATCTTAGACAACTCAGCGCGAAGCTTCTGAAGTTTTTCACCATACAATGGGAAATAATAGAGACTTATTGCGCCAATTGCTATAAATATGCCTTGTACTATGAATAATAAGAACTTAATACCCACAATTGCTAAATCTCCTTGAATTTCGGACTTTTGCTGAAATGTAAATAATAGAAGGATACTGGTTCCGATGATGGGTCCAATGCTTTCACCGATTTTATTGAAAAATGCGTTTACACCGAGGATCAATCCTTCTCTTCGAGTATTATGTTCAACTTCATCCTCATCAATCACCAATGAGAGTACTGGAAAGTCAAACAACACATAACCTTGTACAATAAAACTAATTAGAAGGAAGAACCATACCAAGATTTCAAATTCTCTCGGTAATACCACAAAGAATGCGATAATATTAAGTATAACGTGAATTCCCATCCCCCAGACCATTAATGATCTCATTTCATATTTGCGTGAAAGGTTTTTATATAGAAAAAAACCTAATAAGGCAATGACCGTAGTAAGTAGATAGTATAAGAGAGAAGCAGTGATCTCATCAACGCCAAAAATGAAAATATAGGCAAAGATAAAACTTAAACCAAGCGAAATATTTATTTGGCGAAAAGCCCGAAAGATTGTGACCGTAATAAAGGATTTTGAAGCACCAAGTTCTTTTAAAGCTTGCAAAAGCCCCACATCGATTTGTTCCTCATATAATTCAGGTTTTTCTTCTAAATTCGATGCAACAAAGTAGTAGCATACAGCACAAATAATCGCACAAACCCCGGTATAGATATGAAACGCACTCATTCCCATTTGAAATACCACGAAAGAGATGAGGACGGGCAACGCGCCGATGATAAGAAAATATTGGTTATTCAAAGACATTTGATTCCGCTCATCGGGGTCTTCGGTCAATTCCGGCATTAAGGCAATCCAAACCAAGATCACCAAAGTCAATAGCATATCAAATGCGATAACACTAACCAAATAATGGATAAAAATGATAATTTGGTTTGTGTAGGACCAGGGAAACCATAGAGAAAAAAATACCAGAGCCCATAATACACCACCCCATTTAATATAGATTAATCGGCGACTTCCCCAACGTTTATAATCGGTCTTATCGCTTACTCGCCCAAGATAAAAATCATTGAGCGCATTCACAGCCACATAAATAATCTGTGCAGTAATAAAGAGGAATTGGTTTAATACAAACGTATTCCAGAAATAGTCCACGAAAGTAAGTGTAAAAATCCCAGCTAAAATCGTATGAGGTAAATTAGCTAAAGAATAATAAACACGTTCCCTCTTCGATAATGAGTATTGTTCATTTTTGTCAAATTTTTCTTGCTTAATCTCGTTCATTTTTTTATATCATAACAAGTTTTTATAATGGATATAGTAATCTAATTTCCTATATTAAAATTTTAATTTATCTTCCAATAATCTAAAAAGAATTTTTAATAAATTTGGGACATTATAAAAAACTATTATGAGTGAAGAAATTGAAAAAAAGTTCCAAGATGTGGCAGTTGCTGTAGTTGCGGGAAGTACATCAGATGAACCCGTCTATAATAAAGTACTAACGGTTTTAAAAGAGAATAATATATCTCACGAACTTAAAATTCTTTCCGCCCATCGAAATCCAGATGAATTGGATGCCTATATTAAAAAATCAGAAGCTCTTATCTTTATTGCTGTTGCAGGTCTTTCTGCGGCCCTACCCGGAGTTATTGCTTCAAAAACAGACAGACCAGTAATAGGCGTACCTGTGGATGCAAAATTAGGAGGATTAGATGCGTTATTATCCATAGTCCAAATGCCTCCCAGAGTTCCTGTAGCATGTGTAGGAATTGATCGAGGGGAAAATGCCGCTTATTTAGCGATGCGAATCTTAAATTTATTAGAATAATAATTATAGGATAGTGTTTAAAGAAAATAAGATGAGCGAAAAAAAATTAATTGAACAAGGAAAGAAAAACGCGGCGGAAAAAGCAGTAGAGGAAAATGTAAAAAATGGGATGATATTGGGAATTGGAAGCGGTTCTACTGTTGTCTATGCCGTCAAAAAGATTGTAACGCTCAATAGCAAAAAGAATCTTAGTGTGAAATGCATTCCAACTTCATTTCAATCCTATCAATTAATCGTGGAAAATGGACTGGAGCTTGTGTCATTAGACCAATATCCCAAAATTGATTTGGATATAGATGGTGCCGATGAGATTGATAGACATTTAAACCTCATTAAAGGTGGAGGAGGTTGTCTTGTCCAAGAAAAAATTGTTGCATCAAATGCTAAAACATTGATAATAATCGCCGATTTTAGGAAAGATTCCAAGTATCTGGGCGAAAAATGGAAAGAAGGAGTGCCTATAGAAGTGATTCCAATAGCATATGTACCTATCATGAATAAGATCCAGGACTTAGGAGGAAAGCCGAAATTAAGGATGGCACAGGCAAAAGCGGGACCATTAGTCACCGATAATGGGAATTTCATTATCGATGCAGATTTCGGAATTATAAAAGAACCCAAAAAGCTCAATGAGAAATTAAAATTTATCCCTGGAGTAGTAGATACGGGACTTTTCATTGGAATGGCATCAAAAGCCTACATCGGGCAAAAAGATGGAAGTATCGTCAGCAAATAAACAATATGTAAGATATCTTTAAAATTCTTTTTTATATTTGATCTTTTTATTAAGCTATAATTGAACGTTTTATAAAATTTTAGTACTTAAAAACTCCAATTCAAATCCATTTTAAAGAGATATATTATTATCTATAGTAGATATTAAATCGCTAAATATTAAAGAGAAGGAGTTAGAATAAGATGGCAGATGAGTTTTATCTAAAGATTGAAAGCGGAGAGTTTACCCAAGATCCGCGTAAACGGATGCATACTATAAATAATCCTAAGAATAGTACTTTTCCAGAACTTAAGTTACAGCTCCCGGTCGCATATGAAGGACCAAAAGGAGAGAATGGAGAATTTACATATACTCCCGAACATTATTTTATCGCTGCAATTTCGGGTTGTTTTTTCACAACTTTTTCGGTTGTATGTTCAAATTCCGACTTTAATTATAAAAGTCTAACTATCGAGTCTACGGGAACAGTAGGAATGAGTAGCGGAGAAAAGATGATGGAAAAGATTGACCAAATAATCACATTGATAATTCCATCATCGGAAAAAGAGATTAAGGCAAAAAGAATATTACAGATTACGGAAGAGCGTTGTCCTCTTGCCAAATCAGTAAAAACTAAGATCATCAATCATTATAATATTGTCTTTGAAAAAGAAAGTTAAAGAAATTGGTTTATTAGTTTAGGGTAATAATATATTTGCAAAGATGTATATAAGTGGAAAAAAATAGATAAAGGATTAATTATTAAATTCCGAGAAGCCCTATCCAAGCCTTTCTTTCTTCATCATAAGGAGCATTAGAAACCCTACATTCTTCTCCTAATATCATGGTAGCTCGCTTTTCACTAGTATAACCCGGCCAAGTAGGAAGGTTTTCATGATTCGGATTTCCCGACTTAGCAAATGAGATCCATGAATCCATGATTTTTTGACTAATCTCCTTTTCTGTTTCCCCGTTGTGAACAAAATTACCCCAGTTTGGACTGTCCATTGTGTTAAAAACAAATGGAATTTCAATCGCATGGGGGGATCCAAGTTTTCCCGCAAATTGAGGAGATTTATAGGTAAAGATATAGCTGTAAGTATTTGGATTATATTTGCTTTGGGCTTCTGCCAATCTGATGGTCGGAATACGAAACATGACATCGGTTAAAATCGCATTAAACAATTCAATCGGTTCCACAGAAGCTTTTCCTTCTCGAGCAGATCGATATGCCTTAATAATTTCCTTGCTTTGTTCTGGATTGATTTTTAAAGTGCTCATATACATTACAAGGGCTTTTTCTCCACCAGATTCGATCATTTTATTAATACTCGGTTCTAAAGCTGTGAAAAGTTTGGCCTCATCTAAATTCGTTCCAATTATTAAGTCGAGATCTTTACATTCTCCCTCTCTAAACGCTTTTAGCGGATGTTTGGGAACGATTACGCCATCAATTATTGGTCGAAATGCCAAAATATTAGTCGGATCCTTTTCCATAAATTTATTTTGCGCATCAATTATTTTTTCCGGTGGAATTTGTGAAAGCTGCTCCAAATCTTCATTCTTGATTTTTAATAATCTCATAATGCCTCTGGTGGTTTTTTCACTTATTTCAGGATCGATGTAGGGCGCACTCTGAGCGATCACGCGGTGAAAAAGTCCTTTTGCTTGGGGCACAACTGGTAAAGTTATAACAGAATATCCTCCCGCACTTTCTCCAAATATCGTAATATTATCAGGATCCCCCCCAAAATTCTCAATATTCTTATGGATCCATTTTAATGCCGCAATTTGATCAAGTAACCCGACATTAACCGTTTTATCAGGAATATATAAAAATCCAAGCACCCCTAGTCGATAATTAATTGTAACAACCACAACATCACCTTTTTTTGAGATGTTCAATCCCTCGTATGCGGGATTAATCCCTCCTCCCGTAATAAACGCCCCACCGTGAATCCAAACCATCACAGGACGTTTCTGGTCATCGCAAGAAGGAGTCCATATGTTAAGATTTAGACAGTCCTCACTTTCGGGTTCTAATTTCCCAAACCATTCTTCTAGTTGTGAATATCCTTGATAGGGGCAAGACCTATATTCAGTTGCCTTTAGAACTCCATCCCATGAATCAGGTTCCACTGGAGGTTTAAATCTTAAATCTCCCACTGGAGGTTTGCCATATGGTATCCCTTTAAAAACTTCAATTCCTTTTTCATTATAACCTTCAATTCTCCCATAATTTGTATTTACAACAGCCATATTAATACATCCTTATAAATAAATTAATATTTAATTAAAAACCAGATTATTGAAGAACTTTTGGGCTTACTCATATATAATTTTAACTCTAATTTGCAGATCCCAAGAATTAAAAGACAGTTTGTAAAGCGATTTCCATTTTTTCTAAAGCGTATTTAATATCATCCCTATTTATTCCAAAATGGGTTACAAACCTGATTCTTCTCGAATCAATAGGTAATGCCAAAATACTTGCTTTTCCGAGTTTTCGTATTATCTTTCCAATTCTTATTCCTTCTGGCAAGGTCATGATTACCATATTTGTCTCTGGCAGATTAATTTGAATAGGAATTTCCATAGCTTTCAGCCCTCTGGCTAAGGATTTCGCATTTTGGTGGTCTTCTTTAAGTCTTTGTATCCAAGCGTTTTCTAAAGCTAAAACTCCAAAAGAAGCGATTATCCCCGCTTGTCTCATACCCCCTCCAACCATCTGCCGATATTTCCTCGCTTTTGAAATAAACTGGTGTGAGCCTGCTACGAGGGAGCCCACCGGGCAAGACAGCCCTTTGGATAAGCAAAACATAATACTATCCACATGTTTACTAAATTCAATTACATTAGTATCAGTAGCAACCGCAGCATTAAATATTCGTGCTCCATCTAAATGAAATTTTACTTCCTTTTCTTGGACAAGTTTATGAAGTTTGTCTAAAATATGCGGTCTAATAATTGCCCCCCCATGATAATTATGTGTATTTTCTGTGCAGAAAACTTTCAACTCCGACTCTAAATCATTATTCTTATCCATTAGATTAGACAAATTTTCGAAATCGGGCACGCCCTTATGAGAAGTATATGTCTTAACGTCTAATCGGGCAATTTTCGTGATGCTGTGTATCTCATTTCGGTAAATATGACTTAATTCTTCAATAAGAACGCTATCCTTAGGATTCGTATGCGCCATTAAGGAGACAAGATTTCCTTGCGTTCCAGAGGTCACATATAATGCGGCTTCTTTTCCTATAAGATGTGCTGCTTTTTCCTCTAACGCGTTTATGGTGGGATCTTCTCCATAGACATCATCTCCGATTTTGGAATCATCTAATGACTTTAAATTATCCCACATTTCTTTACTTGGTTTTGTAACTGTATCAGATCTGAGATCAATTAATCTCATAGTTAAATTAATAGGTTTTGTAGCTTTTTTAGTTTTCTAATTAACTTCCATTTTAAAACCGAAAATTAAATGCGTAGGTTTGAATCTAATTGAACTTTATTTTACTAGCCGATTCCCAAGATCAATACTATAATCCACATTAAGATAAAACTAAATATATTCGTCAAGTTGACCATAGTAGAAGCTAATTTTTCATCATATCCAAATTCGACAGCGAACGGGATAGAACTCATTCCAATAGGTAAAATAAGTCCTACTAGAATAAGGGCATTATATTCGAGTCCAAAAGGTAAAACAAATAATAATGGAATTCCCACGAGTAAACCAAATCCATATCGAGTGAATAAAACTTGAATTACATATTTCCAATGGGATTTATCAAACTGAAAGTCAATAAAAATACCTAACGTAAGCAATGTTAAAGCCATATTGGCTCGTGAGAGAATATCTAAAAGATCGGTCAATAAAAGTGGCAAAATTATCCCAGACAAGTTTATTATAAGTGCAATGAATAAGGTGATTAAAGGAACAGAACTAAAAACTCTTTTAATAATTGTTTTTGCATTGAATTTCTCGGTGTGCGGTTTTATTTTAGGAGAATAAAAAGAACCAAGCGTATAGCTTAGAATAAATACCACGAATGAATTTCCTAAGTCAAACATAATAATATACTCCATCCCGATTTCACCCCATATTCCCCTAATTAATGGATATGCAAATAAACCTATATTAAATCCAACGGATACCATCATCATTAATCCTCGATATCTCATCGGATATTTTCGATATGAAACGTAGGTGAATGCAGATACTAATAAACTAAACCCGAACGCTATGAAGGGGAGTAATACCAAGGTGGGATAAATTTCAATATTACTAAATACCTCTAAGATCAATGCTGGCAAAGTAACATTTAATACTACTTTTGCGATAACTTTCCCATCATCTTCACTCAAAATCCCCGCCTTTTTGATTAGAAAACTAATAAAGATAACAGTTAAAGAAAGGAGGAATATATAATTCGCATTCGCCATTCGTAAAATCTCGTCTGAATTTGATATTATAATATTAAATTTAAACTGTGAAGGATATCTTCCATAAATTTACTACTTTAGAAAAAAGTATCTAAAAGGCAGGAATAAACAGAGTATTTATAATTCTGAGATAATAAAAAAAAAGATGAAAAAGTTATTTTAACCTTTTAATCTAAGTTCTACCTCGCTTAGATCTGTTCCTTTCGTTTCTTTGATAAATTTAGGGATCAGAATTATATTGATCAATAGAGGCGCGCTTAAAATTATAAAGGAAATCCCTAGATCTTTAAAAACTAATGTAAATAAGAACCCAAGGACAAATCCACCTGTTGTACCAAGCGATGTTGCCAGAGATCTAATACCCAATCCCGTTCCACGCTTATCTGTAGGCACCAATTCCTGAATGATAATCCTTATTACAATAAGTAATCCATTATATCCAACATATCCCAAACATATTCCCAACGCAGCAACGATTAGAACACCCTCAGTAATCAAAGAAGCTATAAAAAGAAGGGTAGTGCCTATTGGAACAATAATTGATGTTCCATACAACAAAGGAATTCTGCCGATCCGATCAGATAAGAATCCAATTGATAAATATCCAATAATTACTGCTAGAGCTACCAAAGTAATAATCAAATTGGCATCACTTTCGTCCAAGATAGTATTTGTATCAAGATAACTCTCCGCCATCTGCATAAAATTAAAATTCAACCCAGCAAAGAATCCCATAAATAAAAGCGCCCAAATTTCTTTTTTTCTACTGGATTTGAGTAAATCTTTTATATTCTTCTTCATAAGAATATTGGCAACTTCAAATTTACCAGATATTTTCGCATCCTCATATATTTTGGTCTCTTTAATGGTAAACAAAATAACAAAACTCAATGGAATTCCAAGAAATATTGGTAATAGAGTCATTCCTCGCCAAGCCCAGACAGGAGAGCTCTCTGTTATGAATATAGATCTAAAAATTGGCATCATTATTGGACCTAAAATTCCACACGCCAATAAAATATTAATATATGCCGCCTTCTTTTTTGGGGGAGATTCTTCTCCGGCATAGATTAACCACATATCACTGTTAAAGAAGAGATAAGTTGAGAAGAGAAAAATTGTATACAGGAAAATATTTATGGAGAGTGCCAAAAGCAACGCAGATAAGCCCATGCCCAAAGTAGTAATAAAAAGCATTCTTTTTCTTCCAAATTTATCAGAGAAATATTGATTGAAAAATACGAAATAAATTCCTAAGGTGGCAATAGCAATCACTATTTGCATAGTTGCTTGGGCCAAAGTAGGATCCATTCCAAACGGATCAACCAAAAATTCTTTTATTACTTTGGAGGGGAATGCTGCAGTGTAGCTGGTAGTATATGCATCCATTATTTGGACAAGTGCTAAAATAATCATCATATAGATGAAATATTTTTTAGACCTCTGACCAATAGTTTTTTCGGTTGCAGTCATAGATTATTCAATTCGTTTAAGTTATATAAAAAGTTTACCTTATTTTTTTCTATAATTTTTATATTAACATTTAACCTAATTAGCAAGAAACAATTCTAGAATAAGCATTAAAAAGGTAGTATAGATTTTAACTCTTAATAGATCTATGACCGACATTAGTCAATACGATCAATCGCTTTGGTGATTCTATATTCAAAAAAATAATAATAAAAATCGAACTGAAAAATTCTTGAATCATTTGATTCCATTTGATGAGCGGGTTGAAGATTTAATTTCTCGACTGACTATTGATGAGAAAATATCGCAAATTTTCAATATGTCCACCGAGATCGAGCGATTAAATATTCCCCATTATGACTGGCGAGATGAGGGTTTACAAGGGGTCGCCTTTGTCGAAGAATCGACTTTATTCCCGCAAGTTATTGCGATGGCTGCGTCCTTTAACGACGACCTTATAGAAAGTGTTGCGAGCGTTATTGCAGAAGAGGCTCGAGCCCGACATCACCATTATCTCAAAAAAGGCGAGCAGCAACGTTGGACTGGATTGACATATTCGACTCCAAATATCAATATTGTTCGAGACCCTAGATGGGGTAGAGGGCAAGAAACCTTTGGGGAAGACCCTTATTTAACTTCCCGAATGGGTGTGGCATTCTGTAAAGGATTACAAGGATATGATCCTAAATATTTAAAAATTTCTGCGGAAGCTAAACATTTTGCAGTCCATTCCGGTCCAGAAAATCGCAGACATGAAATTGACATCCCAGTTTCTAAAAAAGATCTTTATGAGACATATTTGCCTGCATTTAAAGCATGTGTCCACGAGGGAAAAACAGAAGGGATTATGAGCGCGTATAATCGAGTAAATGGTGAACCCGCTTCTGCGAGCAGATCCTTACTTCACGATATATTACGAGATGAGCTGGGGTTTGAAGGATATGTTATTTCTGATGGGGGGGCTATAAGAGACATCCACAAATATCATAAAGTGGCGAAAGATTATGCCGAGGCCGCAGCTTTAGCTTTAAAGGCAGGGTGTGACATTTTAAATCCATTTAATCTGGCAACTGTAGCAAAAGTGAAAAGACATCGGAGATCAGTTAGAAAAGCCTTGGACAAAGGTATGATCACCAAAGAGGATATCGATAGAGCATTAAGAAGAGCACTTAGGGCACGATTTAAGTTAGGCATGTTTGATCCCCCAGAGATAGTTCCATATGCCAACATATCTTATGATGTAATCAATTCAAAAAAACATCGTCAATTATCATATCATACAGCGCACGAGACGATTGTTTTATTGAAAAACGACTCTAATGTGCTCCCCTTAGATGTAGATATTGGTTCAATTGCTTTAATTGGTCCAAATGCTGACAACCCAAAAGCAATGTATTATCCTCATTACTATCCAAATCCTCCAAAAATCATGACACTCCTTCAAGGAATTCAGAAAAAATTACCTTCTCAAATAGAAATAAAATATGCTAAAGGATGTGAATTAGAGGTGCCCTCAGAGGATAAAGAAAGAGCGATACAAATTGCGCAAGAATCTGATGTCATTATTGGTGTGTTCGGACTTACTGGGGAGATTGAAGGAGAGGAAGGATACGTTTTAGGACCTTTATGTGGAGATCGAGAGGACCTAAAATTACCAGAGGTTCAAGAAGAGCTCATTAAAGAATTGAACGAAATAGGTAAACCTTTTATATTAATTCTTACCAGCGGGAGTGCTCTTGATCTAGGCTATGCTAAAGAAAAAGTCCCAGCTATTATTCACGCATGGTATGCGGGATGTGAAGGGGGAAAAGCTATTGCTGATATTCTTTTTGGAGAATATAATCCCGCTGGCAGGTTGCCAATCACTTTTTATAAATCAGTTGATCAATTGCCTGATTATGAAGATTATAATATGGAGGGAAGGACTTATCGTTATTTTGAGGGAAAAGTCATATATCCGTTTGGATATGGTCTAAGTTATTCTCGATTTGAATATAAAAACCTGCAAATCTCTCCTCAACAAATCACGGAAGATGATAATATCGTAATAACCGTTGATATAGAAAATCTCGGTCCTTATTCAGGAGAAGAAGTCGCTCAAGTGTATATTGGGAGAAATGATTTGGAATATAGAGTTCCTAAGCATGAACTAAAAGCGTTTAAGCGCGTGTTAATTGAGAAGGAAAAAACAAAAATGGTAAATTTTACACTGAGCGCCTCAGAATTGAAATCAATTAATATGGACGGAAAATCGATTTTCGAACCTGGAAAGATCATATGCTATGTGGGTGGCTGTCAACCTGGATTTGGCTATGGTGCCATAGTTTCCCAACAATTAACACTGGAAATTTAACATCAATATATTCCTATTTTTTAAAGTTATTTATTCTTTATCTCACATTTGTCAATTAGAAATACCATAAAAATAAAAAAGAAAATGGTTATTTATTCAAAATTTAGCTCTTTTCCACAGTTTGGACAGAATTTTTTTGAACTCCCGATTTTCGTGCCGCAGTAGGGACAATAGAAAATTTCTCCGAGCTCTATCGGACTGGTAGATTCGTAAGAACTATATTGCGAGTCTACACCATCTAAAGTTGGCTCATATTCTTGATAATAATCACGACCGGATTCTTCAGGCTCTATTCGTTTTCTCCTGATATAATATATCAACGCGGCAAGTCCAAGGACTCCAGCCACAATCGCGATTATTGTTATAATCAACACCCAATCTATAGCGGGATTGATAAAAAGAATAATAATGAATGGATCTTCGACGGTTGCACCTTCACTATCAATAACATTTATGTATAAGATTCCAATGTAATCATTTTGTTGTGACGATGCCGCAGTAGATACAGCTTCACTCCCTTTTATCGAACTATACGATAAAGTATTTGGTATTGTCAGCGTACCTCTATGGAATCCTGATTCATAATCCATTATAGAGACATAGTAAGAAGAAGGAAACATAATGCTTATGGATTGAGAGCCTCCAATGGGCCTTGATAATGCTGCCATAAAAAAGTTTACTGATACAGTGAGATTAGTGTCTAAATCCTTGAACGAAGTACCTGTGTCATCTGCATCAATTTCAAAAGTTATAATATCTCCTTGAGTACCTGTTTGGGGATATACAAAATTCTCATCGCTGGTATCCGAAAAACTTTTTCTTGCGGAAGAGCCAATAGTAAAATATGAATTAACTTCATCGATGATTGGCTGATAGTTATTTATTTCAAAGAATTGGCGTGGTGAATTTGCGGTGAAATAATTACCATCATAAGGTATTATATAAAAAAAGCCATAGCCGGGTGGATTATTTGGAGTAGTTATTTGTTTGAAATAGGAGGAACCAAGGTTATTCATTTGAGTCGTTGTATTTATTGTTTTTTCCATATTATAGAAACTATAGGAAAAATAAGAGATGTAAGTTGATAGATCATAGATTGAATCATCCATATCTGCTTGAAGTCTTATTTGCTCCTCTTTGTCCACCTCCTCTTTATTAGTACTTAAACTTTGGATAGAAGGTATTTGATTGGTTCCATAGAATAGAATCTTACTAGTTTGGTTATAGACAACTGAATTCTCAGTATAATTCACAATAATTGTAAATGGGATATTATTTTCACTAAAGGGAATATCAACGCTTCTATTTATGGCAATTCCATTATTCGGAAAAGTTAGACTAATCGGCTCATAGGTATTTCCATCTGTAATATAAGCCGTAAGATTTCCGTCTAATGTAGAATTATCTATGGGTTGATTTGAAGGTAAATTCTTACTATAGATAGAAATACTAAAAACGCCGCTCTGGGTTCTTGTAGCGTTTAAATGTATGTTTAAGGAAACATTCTCATCATCAAAATAGTAGTCCATCATATTAGAAAGTAAGGCTCTGTGGTTTTGATAGTAATCGCTTGTTTTAATGGGATAGTCATAATAAAGCCAATGTAAATCCCCAAATCCGATGATGTTTCCCTTACCCTCCGAAGATCCGTTATATGCAAATCCTACGTTCTGATTATTAATGGTCGCGATGGGTTCAGCATTACCGGATATATCAAACGAATGACCATAAAGCCAGAGAAATCTATCAACACCTTGCATTAGTTCATGAGGTAATGGGCTAGCTGGTATTGAATAAACGCTTGAACCTAATCCTACCCATTGATCTAACAAAATATTTTCTTCTTTAATCTGAGAATCAATCTCCAGAGCAGAAAAGAGAGCATTGATATTTTCGGAACATACTTCTTGATATCTCGTTCCTAAATATAAGATGTTTCCACCAGAATTAAAATAATTTACCAGATTATTTATCTCTTCGGGGCTATAGGGGAGGATAGGTGCTTGAAGCACAATTAAATCGTATTGAGCTAATCTTTCCTCAGTTAAGATATAGTTATCTGTGTCTTTATCATAATATGGTTGCCAATACTCCATATAATAGTCTGTGGAGATATTCAACTCGGCTAAATCTTTCAGTGCATCATAAAATCCAATTTGAACAAATGAAAATTGATCTTCTAGCCAATCGTTTAGACCATGATAGGACTCCATTAATATTCTTTTTTCAGGTAATTTCACCTCAATAGAGATATTAGCAGTATCCCTAACTACACCATTAATCGTTAGATTCAATGGGAACTCATAAATACCTGTTGTAGCATCAGCATTAATACTTATAGTTATAGTCGAATATCCAATGCTCGGATTACCAAACGTGAATGGATCGTTATCTAATGAAAGAGTAATCCCATTAATATTTGGATATTGAATATCAATATTATTAGCCATACCAGAGATAATTGATACGTTAAGTGTTTGTGAATCTCCGGGAAAATTTAGTAGATCATACGGTTTTATTGGTAAAATATCTGGGAAAAATTTGGTGATATTATTCACGTTTGAATATGTTGAATTGATTTTTTTTAAATAGTCGAGAGAGGCTGATACATTAATTAATCCCGCACCCGCTTTGAGAAAGTCATGATCCTCTACATCAGATAGAGGAGATGCGCCTTCCATAAGAGCTATTCTTGCAGTTTCTGCAGTAAGTGATGGAAATGCTTCTTTTAAAATCGCAATTGCTCCAGATACAACTGGGCATGACATGCTGGTTCCGCTTAAAGGGATATAATCTGCATCTCCCGCAAAATCGAAAAAGTCACCAATATATTTCTTTTCTTTCTCTATTACAGAATCCATAGCAGATGTAGAGATGATATTTACTCCAGGAGCCACAACATCTGGAAATCCTAAATATGAGAGTGAAGGACCCCAACTACTAAAAGATGCTAAATTATTATTTTTATCACTTGCACCAACGCTAATCACATCAGGATGACTTGCAGGCGTTCCAGCTGTATAATAATCGGGTCCAGAATTACCCGCAGATGAAACAAAAATTGTACCATAGGTGTCTTTTGCGTTGGTTATCGCATCCCATATATTCGGATCCGCATCGAATAAAGAAGCTCCGAAACTCATCGAAATAATCCCTGATTTTGCGGTTTGAACTGACCATTCAATTGCATTTACTATATCAACGTTTAAAAGACCTCCAGAAACATTACCTCCTTGGGCATCTATTAAATTTACTCCCGGTGCCACACCGCGGTATAAACCTCCGGAACTGGCTCCATTACTCGCAATAATTCCCGCCACATGAGTACCATGACCATTAAGATCACCAGAACCACCACCGTATGTAACTAAATCTTCCCGAAGAATAACGTCTAAATCCGGATGATCATAAATCCCCGAGTCTATTACCGTTACATTTACTCCTGTACCATCATATTCCAGATTATCTGCGCCAATTGCCGAAATCCACCAATTTGGATAAAAGTTCTCATCGAGTGCTGAAGATTCAATTTGATCATCAATGATAACAGGTCGAGATACTGTTTTTGTCTTATATATTTTTTCGATATCTCCATAATTAAAAATTGATTTTTCATTTTTTAGTAATTCAAAAGTGCTCAATTTACAATATACACCAGGAATAATGTCATAATTCCTAAGAATTTCATACTGATTAAATAAAGACTCAATTATCTCAATACGTTTTTCTTTTGGAATCTTTTTTTTAAACCGAACGATAACTTCCACGCTTTCGTCCGTAGCTAATTTATCTGAACCTGACGGATAAAGTTGTTCATAAAGGTGCTTTCCAAAAATAGAAAGTTCAGAATTATATTTCTTATTCCTAACAAGAGATTCATGAGATTGTATCCCATATTCATTAAAATCAATATTCGAAAGGTCTAAATTTTGTAAGTTAGATTGCTTAGAATTCGCTATGCTAATTCCGATGAGCGGAAAAATGAATTGGCTCACGACTACCAAAATAAGGAGAGAATTAGCACGAAATAAAGATTTTTTCATATTGGTTAAAAATTATATCGATTATTTATTTGTACTTTTAATAGAATAAAATGGAAAAAAATGTACCTATAGGTTTTATATAGAAAATCTATTATTCAGAATTTTTAGGTTAAATTGATAATCAAGAAAGATAAACATCCTTTGAAGAACATTCATAGCCAAATACAATTCGCATGTTTAAAGAGTTCTGGATCATTTATGATTATCGCATTGGCTTCATATAAACAAAGTAACGCGACCAATGTGCACTTACGCATTTCTGCTATCCTTAATTTATTAAAATTCGCTACCCGTTTATATCCAAATCAACTATATCCAAAAGTATTCCTTGATTAAGAAATATAAACACTATATCAATTTTGACAGCGGGTATTTTTTTTCCAAATATTTCTTTAACTTTATAGATTGTTAAAAGAGATTCTCCTAAAGTGATCTCCAACATTAAGAATTAGGTGAAGTAAAAGTATTAACCTTACTTTGGAAAAAAAACAGTTAATACCGTATAGAACTAAATTAAGAAACATTTGATTATTACGCTTTATCTCCATAGAGAAAACCAAAATTTTTTTAGAAATAATATACTAATTTTGTTAGTTCAAAAAAGCTGATTATATATTCTAAATCTTTCCTATAAATTAAAAAAGGGGTCGTCGATTAGCCTGGAAAATTGCTCGCTTGGCAAGATTGGAAATTGCCCAATCCCATAATGCGAGAGAACGGGGGTTCAAGCTGTGGAAAATCTCTTTCCTCATATATTAATTGTTCAAATTTCATAAGAATTAATTGCTCCTCTTGATATAAAAACATTAAGTATTATACCTTCTTCCGAAGGAATTGCTGGATCCATAAGTCTTAATATGAAC
>WJIN01000325.1 GCA_014730295.1 Promethearchaeota archaeon
CCTTAATGCACACCGCCAAGCAGGTATTCGAAGACAAGGCCTTAGAGGGATTGAGTTTACCAGATCCATGGATAGATTAAACTTGTTTAGAGGTTATATATAAAGAAAAAATAAAGTGAGAAAACAAAATGAGTGAGGATATAGACGAAGGAGTAGTAAATCTCTTAGAAATGATAGTTCGCTGTTATGATTGCTGACTATCGTGCGCAGCTCACATCACGGTTGTTGATGAAGAGGGCAAGGAGGTTTACTCACGTAAGCTAAACGTTGGTTTAGGATGAAATATCCAATATAAATAATAGATTGGATATGACTGCCCACGCACGGGTTAAAACCAACTATAAATTTAACATAAAAAATAATCACAAGGAAAAAAAACAAGAAAGTGATCAAATATGGTTGTAGATTTTGAATTTAGGAAACAAGTTATGGATTATCATCAAGGATCTGATGTCATAAAATACTGCTACCAATGCAATAGATGCACGGATAATTGTCCTGTTTCTTATGCCACTGACGAGTTCTATCAGTATAAATATAATCCACGAAGCAATATTTTGAATGCTCTACTGGGTTATAAAGATAACATTTTTGGAGCAGATGAAATGGCAATCTGGGGTTGTACCGTCTGTGATACATGCGATGAAGTATGTCCACAAAACATAGAACTGACCGAGGTATTTACTCTCCTAAAGAATCAAAGCATCGCAAAAGGAGAAGGCCCTGAATTTATTTATCAGCAAGCTGGTATGATCTATGAAAATGGAAAAGCCATTCCTATGCAATCGGCTATTGAAAGGAGACGACAAGATTTAGGATTGCCAGATATCATGGCTCCGAATACTGAGGAATTACAGTCACTTCTGAATAACATGACTCTGAATCAAAAATTAAAATCAGGTGAATAATCAAATGACAGAATATAAAATGTTTGAAGGGTGTACGATTGGAAATAGAATTCCGTTCATAGAAGCATCCACGAGATATGTGTTTGACAAGTTAGGTATTGAGACTTCAGAAGCACCTTTTACATGTTGTCCAGACCCAACTGGCTTTAAAAGTTTCGACGATGATGGTTGGCTGGCAGTTGGTGCAAGAAATCTCTGCCTCGCAGAAGAGGAAAGTAAGGACATTATTTCCTTATGTAATGGATGCACTAACACACTTCGAGGCGTAAAGCATAAACTTGCCCATGACAGCATTAAAAAAGGACAAATAAACGAAGAACTTTCAAAGATCGGAAAACAATATAAGGGATCAATTGATGTGCGACATTTTGTCGATGTATTACATAAAGATATAGGTATAGATAAGATTAAATCAGTTATCACCAAATCTTTAAGCGATTTAAAAGTCGCATGCCATCCTGGATGCCATTACATGAGACCTCATGAATGGATGGAAACGGATGATGATCCAATGAGACCGAAGACTTTAAAGGAACTGACCGCTGCATCTGGCGCAACTGTTGTGGATTATGAAGAAGAAGCATTATGTTGTGGTTCTGCCGTATCTAATGCCTATGAAGAGGTTGGGATGCAGAATCTAAAGCGTAAATTCGACAGCATTGTTAAGGCCGGAGCAGATGTAATCGTTGTCAATTGTCCTGCTTGCTTCCAGCAGTTTGATACAAACCAGCGAGATCTTTCCAAAGAGTTCGACCAAAAATATGATATTCCCGTATTATACTTAACAGAATTGTATGCGTTAGCTATGGGAGCAAATCCAGATGATCTCGGATTGAAATATCATAGAGCAGGTCGATCTCAACTAAGGGATATGTAAGATCTAGGTTTGGAATTAAAAATATCTTAAATTTCTTTTTTCTTTTTGTTTTTTGCTTATTTTTGTATATTTTACTAGGTAAGTTATTTATTTGATAAATCTCTGTATAATAGTCCTTTGATGATTTTCAAGTAATTAAAATTCCAAAAGAACTTAAAAGAATAAAGTATAAATAACTAACTATCAATTTATATGTTGATATCTAGTCGTAAAATAAGATATTCCAATGTGAAAAAAGGGTACTCTAATTAGTATGATATAGATATGTCGAGAAGAGATCCGACAAGTTCGTTACCATGGATGATTCCGAATTTAGAAAATTATTCACATCTCCTCTTAAATTTGAGTTTTAAACTAAATTCTGATCAGCACTACAATATAGAGCCAAAATCCTTTTTATTAAAGGTATTTACTAACGGTTTTGATGGTTTACTTCTTGTTATTTACCCACTAGCCGATACACTCATTCTTGATGCATTGATAAACCCTCTTGGGGGAGATCATCAAATACAGATCACACTTCCTAACAAATCGTATAGTCTAAATGATGAATTTAATATGTGTTTCTTACCCTTTGGTTATCTAAGGGTAGAAAATAATTTTAATTTCATAGTTGAATTAGAACATTTTAACGTTATTCGCCAATTATTTGCTTGGTGTCCATCTTTCTTATATAAAAATATAAAATCCATTATTAAAGTTAATAATGCTTATCAAGAAATATATCCTAAATTTAATTTTCCGATGACCAGTTTTCATTTAGAAATGTGGTTTAAACCTAATGAACGCTCTTTACTCCTTAATTTTATTAATTTACTTGCAGAGCTCGAGAGAAAAGAGATACCTGATTTTAAATTAAAAATTATGGATATGAAAAAAGTGATTAGTATAACCAATGAATATCTATTTGAAATCTCTGAAGAGGACTTTTCCGAAGATCAGATTAGCATAATTAAAGAATTAAGACGACTCAGAAATAATATCGAAACCTTACCAAGAAGCAAAATAATTAGTTGGCTAAATGATATAATTGATTATTACTCGTCTCAACTACACCAAAAACCCGTTTAAGAGTAATATCAAAACTATTTCAGAACATAATTTATAAGTCCTCATTTTTAAGAATATAATCAATAGTTTTATTTTTAGGAAGAAATTATCTAGATTACCATGTGTTTAGCAATTCCTGGCAAAATTATAGATATTTCTACGGACGGAAATACTGCGAAAGTAGATTTTGATGGGATCAAGCAAGATATCATAATTGCCTTAATCCAAGGAGCAGAAATAGGAAAGTATGTGATTGTCCATGCTGGTTATGCCATTGAAATTATGGACGAGGAACAAGCAATGGAGGCAATTAATCAATGGGAAGAAATTGCCAATGATCAAGATCTAAAACTTTCTGATATGCTATAAATCAAACACTTCTTCTTTTAGCTTTTTCAACTTCCCATATAATGTTTTAATGCTTTTTACTGCATCAGACTCCGGATTATATTCGAGAGGTGGCTCCCCGTTAAGATCTGCCTTTCCAATTTCAGTATCATAGGGAACTGAATGATAGAGAGGCACATCCCAAGTATCAATTCTTTCATCTATAATTTCTAATTGTGATTCATCAATTATTTTGTTCGCGACTAAGTAGATGTTAATAATTCCTAATTTTTTGGACAGCGTGATAATTTTTTTACTTAAATCTAATGATTTTTGAGATGGTTCTGTTATAACTAGCATTACATCAATACCTTTTGCGGTACCACGTCCTAAATGTTCTAATCCCGCTTCAAAATCAACGATAATAACTTCATCTCTTTTTACAAATAAATTATGAAGTAGAGTCCGAATTAACGCGTTTTCCGGGCATAAGCATCCTGAAGCAGGCTCCTCTATACCACCTAGAACTAGAAGTTCTAAGCCATCTGGACCCGAAACTTTATATTTATCAGGAATATCGGACACTCTTGGATTAATATTGTAGATTCCGGGACCGCCCCCCTTGACTTCAGTTCTCTCTTTTACTAAATCCTTCATCTCTGAAATAGGAATAATCTTCTTTTTAACCTCAGGATCAATTCCCAGAGTATAGCTTAAATTCATAGCAGAATCATTATCGATTGCCAATACATTATAATTATCATTTGCAAATAATCTTGCCAGTGTACCCGCTATAAGCGTCTTTCCGACGCCTCCTTTTCCCGAAACTGCGATTTTCATTTTCAATCTCTTAATTCATTATTAGTTGGAATAGCTTTCTAAAGATATTAAACCTTTTTGTTTGAATTTAATGATTCTTTAGAAAATCCATTATATTTTCATGTGAAATTTTTAAATTAATTTATAAGTTATAATGATGGAATCTTTGAATTGATTAAAGATATATCTTATAGAAATGGAAAAGAATATGATAGAGTTGGAAAAAAAGAAATATTAACACTTATTCTCAGTAGGTTTTCTCATACTATTCATTTCTTTTGAGATTTTCATTAATTCTTCAAATAAAGTCATTTTTTCTTGCGGATCTTGAGTTTTCATTAATTTCTGGTTAATTTCTTCCAATTTTTCAGTAAGAATTAGAAACTCTTCTGGAGGTTCGACTTGATAAGTATATTTAATATTCCCATTCTCATCTTTCTCTGGGTAAATCCACATTCCCAGTTCGTCTGACCAATTCCACCTCCCAATCGGATAATCTGGCATTTTTATTACATTTTAAATAAGTTTAGTTATAAAAAATTTTACCGTCTTGTTTCATTAAATAGATAAGTTCTATTTATATTTTTTGTTGGATATATCTCAACAATTTTTTAAATAAGAAAAAGCTAGTTCTCTCACATCCACATCCGTATCTTCTAGAAATCTAAGCAACATTTCTTTTACGGCTTCAGACTTTTCAAATTGAGACAAGGCATTCACCACATGATACCTAACAATCCAATTCGAATCATCAATAAGCGCTTTTAATGCTTCCAAAACTGGCTCGGTATTAATATGTGCGAGGATCTTAATTGAAATTATACGAATTTCTGGATCAGAGTGAGTTAAATCCTCTATTAATGAGCTAATTAATTGTTCTTTCTTAACGTCCTCCATTAAATTAAACATTCGCTCAATCAAATACATCTGAGAATACAAATCTGAAGGATTATAAGATAAACTTTTGCGAGAATTCTTATTCGTTATGTATTTTTTCCCTTTCGCCTCCTCTGTTAATTTTTTACTCAAGGAGTGGTTTTCTTGCTTTAGGGATTTATTGATTTCTTCCATTTTTTTCAATTTAATTTTTGAACTTTCCAATTCCTCTTCTAAATATTCTAATTTCTCTTTGTACGATTGAATTTTATCAGGAAATAACGTTTCTGTATGAAACCGAGGTTTAGTTTCCGAAGTAAGTCTATCTAATTCATTTTGTAAATAATCTATTTGTGCATTTAAATTTTCATTTTGATTTTCTAATTGCTTAATCCTACTATTGGCTTCATCTAATTCAATCGATAATTCTTTATTAAGGTCATTTTCTTCTAATTCCAAGATTTTCGAATTTAAAGCATCGATCTCTGTTGAATATTTTAAATTAGTTTCGGTTAATTCTTCAATTATTTTCTGAGCATTTTGGTATTTTTCTTTTGGGACCTTATTTGATAAATGTATGTTAAGATCTTCCAGTTCAGAGTTTAAACTCACAATACATTCATTTAAATCTTCGATTTCCTCGTTTTTATATATGAATTTTTTTTGGTATTCAAATAATTCATCCTCTACCTTTTCTAATTGGAATTCTTTCCTCTCAATTTCCTCTCTTTGTTTTTGGACTAACTCTTTTAAAACTTTCACATCTTCTGGGATCGAATCTTGGTGTACTTCATTTTTCGCTTGGTCTTCAATAATTGCTTTTTGTTCCCTAATTGTAAATTTCAATCGTTTGATTTCTTCCTTTAGAAATTGTATCGTTTGCTCCATTTGAGCATGTGAGGAATTCTCTTTTTCCACCTCATCTATTAAATCCTTGATATTATCATTCATATTCTCTTCTACGTACTCTAATCAGTTTTAATTTAAGATGCCTATGATTTAATAAAATTTAGATTTAAAAAATGTTCACAATTTACCATCCCCCTTTAAACTGAAAAATATTAGAAAATAAAAAGTTGAGCAAAAGTTAAAGAATTTGAATTTCTTTGATTTTGTCTCCTTGTTCAATAGAATCTACGATATCTTGGTCTTTTTGACTTTTGATTTCTCCAAAAATAGTATGTTTGTCATTAAGCCATGGAGTTGGGACATGAGTAATGAAAAATTGGCTGCCATTTGTATTAGGACCAGCATTCGCCATTGCCAAAATTCCGGGTTTATCAAATTTTTTTCCACCTTGAAACTCATCTTCAAAAGGGTAAGATATTTGTTCTCCTTGATAGGGAAATGATTCGATCCCCTCATTTCGAGGCCCGCCTCTTCCTGTACCTGTGGGATCTCCTCCCTGGATCATAAAATCATCAATTACTCGATGAAAGGTGATTCC
>WJIN01000326.1 GCA_014730295.1 Promethearchaeota archaeon
TATAGACTAATTGAGAGGAGATTAAACAGTGCAATTAAGTCAAAAGATTCGGATATTCCCCACCCAAGAGCAATTAGAAGTGCTTTGGGACTTGTCCGAAAAGTGCCGTTTGATTTATAACTTCGCACTCTCGGATCGTATTGAAAATTGGAGAACGCAAAAAGAGACGCCAAAAGAAGAGAGGGACTAACCTACACGGAGCAACAGAACCGATTACCACAAATTAAGCAATCTTACCCCGAATATCGATGGGTATATTCCAAAGTGCTCCAAATGGTGCTTAGAAACCTCGATGGAGACTATAAATCCTTTTTTAGTCTATGGAAGAACGGGGATAAAGACGTAAGACCGCCAAAATACAAGGAAAAGTCCTATTTTACGACCTTATGCTATAACCAGAGCGGGTTTGCTATTGAAAGCAATTATATTTCCTTTTCCCATAAACATCCCTCAAAAACACCGTTAGAATTCGATATTTCGCATTATCCCATCAAAAAAGAGACAGAAAAGGTAAAAAAGATTGACATATTTACCGAAAAAGGGAGATGGTGTGTCTCCATTACCTACGAATTTCACAAGCCGGTTTGTGAAGATAACGGAAAATCCCAAGCCATCGATCTCGGTATTTCAAATATTGTAAGTGCTGTTAATCTGGACGGCAAATTCATCCACATCGAAAACAGGAGAGCAGACCTCTTTGGAAAGATACGATTTGGGAATTGCAATCCAAACGAGATCATTGCAAGAAAGGGTCGAATAGATGGAACAAATATCACCAAAAGCTTTGTAAAATGAAAGAAAAATGTGCCAATCAATTAAGGGATTTCCAGCACAAGATTTCCAAGCAAATCGTGGAGAACACGAAAGCAAATACGATTATTATAGGCGACCTTAATGCAAAAGAGATGGCACGAAAGAAAGAACCCACTAAATCTCCTAAACAAAATAAGGCATATAAAATCCTGAACCATTCCATACAAAACACGGGCTCGTTGGGAAGGTTTGTCGAATTCTTAACCTATAAAGCACAAAAAAGAGGTAAAAGAGTAATAAGAATTGACGAATCCTACACCACGCAGACTTGTGCAAAGTGCGGAAAGAGAGGAAATCGAAAGTTATCCGAGCGTGATATTATCTGCGATTGTGGTCATCAAATGGACAGGGACTTAAACTCAGCCGTGAATATTATGCTTAAATTTCTCACATCGGATGCACTATCGCAACAACCCTCTTTGAAGGAGGAATCCATTCTACGGAAGTGGAAGGGGTTTTCTACGACATCCAGCCCTGAGATATGCCCACCAGCTAACGCTTAGCGGACTCGTAGGAATCTCCGTCCTTTAGGGCGGGGAGATTTCAATCTAAATTTCTTAAGTCTTATATGGGATGCTCAAATATTTCTCTCTACAGAGAAAAATTTCTTGGATGGCAGTCGTTTTTTATCTTCCCATCTATTCATTCTTTCATTCTTTAATTTTGGGCTTGAATTTTAACATGATAAACACGATTCCCCACATTAAGAAGAGAGTAACCACTCCAAATACCCACCCGCCTTCACTGGAAGTCAGCTCTATTAACCAATCAAGAGCAAAAACACCACCCAACGCATAAATTAACATCATAAAAAATCTTCCAACATACATCCATAATAGGGTCTTTTTCATATCATAATTAGCAACCCCTAAAGGAACCATAAGAGTAGAATCTGGTAAAGGGGTTAAACCAAAAAGAATAATTATTCCCGGAATTGCGCGATCATAATTGAGAATCAGCTGATGCCAACGATTTTCTTCTTTATCTTCTTTCATCACGGTTTCCGCACCTCTGCCAATAGTATAGTCAACCATATCGCCTATCGTGTTTGCCAAAGTTCCAAATGCGACTAACAATATAATCAACCCCCAAGCTGGAAATCCTAATAAACTAATCCATGCTGAGGAGAATAGTGTAATGGGTAAAGGATATGGAATTGGAACCGGAACTAATGCTCCCAGAAAACAAACTAACATAGTAAAGCCAAAAGCTAATAAATAGTTAACATTTCCCAAAGCATCTGCATCAAACCAATTTCCAATATTAAAAATTTCCCCAAAATCTGGATATAAGATGCAAAGAACTGCAATAATAATCACAATTAGCAAAAATATAAGCAGAAATAGATTTATCTTTAGTTGAGAATTTTTTGTTTGAGACATGATCTAATTTCAATTCACAGTACTTAAAGTTAATAAAAAGAAGAAATGACTCTATTTAAAATACCAATATTTTATTAGAGTGCTATGATAAAAATTGATAATTTCTAAGGAAATTTAAGAGTTAGCACCTTTCACCATATCTCTGAAATCATCAATAAATTTCTCCTTTTCCTCGTGCTCATACCACGCAGAGGCCTGTTTCTCCAACTCATATGCCCTTTTATATGATTTATCTAAAAAATGATTCGCGCATAATTTAATGGCATTTATGACGGTTTGATTTTTAGTAGAGATAAAACGAGCTTTATCTAATGCTTTTTTCATTAAGTCCTCTTGATTTTCTGCGATCTCATCGATAAAGTTTATTTCTAAAGCTTTTTGAGCACTAATTCGCTCCGCCCACATGAGTAAACGCTTTGTCCAATTTATACCTATTATCTTAGTAAATAGAATTACACACCCGGTACCTGGAAAGATTCCGGAATAAATTTCAGGCATTTGGAAAAAACTCTCTCGAGTTGCGATTCTATAATCACAACATTCTAAAAACACCGCACCTTCCCCCATAGTCCGTCCATTTATCGCACATATCGAAGGTTTTCCATTGAAAAGCAACTCACAGATTTCCGCAGCAGTGCCTTCCAGCTCTTTTACCGCTTCATGATCGCTGCCATCAATAAAATCGAGATCCATCCCAGTACTAAATGAATCACCGTTATTAGTGAGTAAAACACCCCGTATTTTGTTCTCTTCTTGGCAATATTCAATTGCTTTTTTCAGATTTCGCAATAGATCGATTGTGAAGGCATTCGAACGGTGAACTCTATTTAATAAAATGATACCAAACCGCTTTTTTGTTGAAAACTCAATATTTTTTCCAAAATCCAAATCTTTGCTTGTCATGAGGTTATTATCTAAAGTTTTTTAAGAAATTATTATAATTAATATTAGTTTAGTTAATAATTAGTATTGCGTATAAATAAAAAGCTATCATCCTAAAATGAATCGGAAATCCCTTGAAATCACACGCGATTCGCAAAAAAGTCGACTTCTTAAGAAAAAGGATTTAATCTCCTCAACAAACCTTAAGGAAATATTTCGTAATCTAAATAATCATCTGTATAGTAAACTAAAAAATACAGATACAGACACTAGGACACGCTCTAAACAAATCGTAAATTTGTTATTTTGTAAATTAATAGATGAGATGAGTAAAAATCGGGATGATATTCTCGACTTCCAAATAAAACCAGAAGAGAACCCTCATAAGCTTTCAGAGCGAATTCAACAATTTTTTCAAGATAAGGTTCTCAAAAAGTATGATGGAATTTTCCGCGAAAATGAATCAATCCATCTCACACCAGACCTTATTTATGTGGGTGTGGAACAGTTACAGCATATTTCGCTTATAAACTCTTCTAATGATATATTTAAAGATGCATTTGAAATATTTGTGAGTAAGATATTAAAGGATGAAGGAGGTCAGTTCTTTACACCTTCGAACATCGTCTCATTCATGGTAGAGTACTTGAATCCATCCCTTGGCTCAAAAATATTGGACCCCGCATGTGGGCACGGGGGTTTTCTGTTAGCTGCGAGGGATTTATTAGAAAAAAAGCTAAAAGATATAAATAAAAAAGCTACGAAACAGAAATCCCAATATCATAATATCATATCAAATTTATATGGTGTGGATAAAGATCTTTTTCTTACCAAAATTGCTTCGCTTTATTTAGAAATTCTTGGAGGAGAAAAACCACAAATATTTTGTGAAGATTCCTTAGATCCGAATGGATATCATCCTGATGCGAAAATGATAATTAAGAATAATGCCTTCGATTATATCTTAACAAATCCACCATTTGGATCAAAGATTCCTGTAGATACAAAAGATATACTCAAATATTATGAATTAGGGCATATCTGGAAAAATTATACTAGTTCTGGTTGGAAAAGAACAAAGAAATTAACTAAACAACAACCCCCGCAGATTCTTTTTATAGAAAGATGCATTCAGCTGTTAAAAGACGGTGGGAAGCTCGGTATAGTATTGCCGGAAGGCATTTTTGGAAATCCTTCTGATAGATATATTTGGAAATACCTTAAATCAAAAGGAAAGATCTTAGCAATTGTATCGTTAGGTCAGAATGCATTTCAACCTTATACATGTAATAAAACTAGTATATTATTCTTTCAAAAATTATCAAAACCTCCAAAAGATTACTACGTAGATTTTGCTCTGGTTGAAAATGTGGGGCATGATAAAGATGGGAAGGTAATTTATAAGTTAAACAAGGATGGCACTCCCAAAAGAGATTCAGAGGGACAAATTATTGTAAATGATGATTTAGATACGCTTAACAGAAAACTATCTAAAGTAAAGGAATTTAGCTATTTAGAAGAGCAAGATGTGTTTAAAATGAAAATAGCTAAAATTCATAATAATATTTTTATTCCAAATTATTATCTGGGAATAGAGAAGCGATTGGAGAAATTAGCATCAGATGAGAATTATGATCTGAGAACTATTCAAGAGTTAGTGGATGATGGAATAATTTATGCAAATCGAAATGGATATATTCCTCGGGGAGATGAGATCGGCTCGAAGGTTTATGGATTAGGAGATATTCCTTTTATTCGTACCAGCGAAATCTCTGACTGGCAAGTTAATCTCGATTCCAATAAAAAAACTTCTGAGGAAGTATACAAACAATACAATCATAAGCAAAACATCGAAGTGGGGGATATACTTCTTGTTAAGGATGGAGGACCGAATCTAATTGGTCGAACTGCATTTATTACCGAATTGGATACAAGAATCATCATCCAAAGTCATATATATCAAATAAAAACTTTAGGAAATGAAGATGCGATAGATCCTTACTTATTATTATTTTTAATGAATCTCGATATTGTCCAAGAACAAATAAAATCCGTCACTTTTATTCAAGGTACCATCGCGACCATAGGAAGTCGGATTATGGAGCTGAAACTTCCAATTCCAAGAAAAAAAAGCAAGCGAGAAGAGATTTCCAATACAATAAAAGAAATTATCCAACAAAAAGTAAAATTGAGAAAGAAGATTACTTCATTATCGTTAAACTCGTTCTTTTCTTAAATACTCAGCTAGTCAGCTAGATCAATAGTTGAAATTAAAGTTTTAAATACTCTGAGTGAATAATTATAATAACATTTTAACAATTTGATAAAATAAAAATGACTCAACAAGAAATCTCAGATGAGTATATAGACCAACCTTGGATGGAAAACTGGCCTGAGGAAGTGCCACGACATATTGATTATCCAGAAATCTCCTTAGGAGAATTTATAAGGGAAACCGCCGAAGAATATTCCGATTCTCAAGCAATCTGGTTCGAGGGGTGGGGTTGTACTTATAGGGAATTAGACCAAATGATCGATCAATTTGCTACCACATTATCGAAAATGGGAATAAAAAAGGGTGATGTGGTTGCAATAGATTTACCTAACACACCCCAATTTATTATAGCGTTCTATGGAATCTGTCGAATTGGAGCGATCGCAAACCCAATTATCCCATTAAATCGATTCGTAGAAATAGTTCATCAAATAAATGATTCTAAGGCTAAAGTATTACTAATTCTTGATTCTCTTTATGAAGAGCATCTACATGGCAAAGATCTTAGCAAAATGCCCAGCTTAGAGACGATTATAATGACCGGCTTGGCAGAATATCTTCCAAAAATAAAAGCCGTTCTTGGGAAGCTTCTCGGTAAGATTCCTTACATGAAGGAATGGCCCACAAAAGTCGGGGATATTCAATTTATTGAACTCCAGCATCTCTTAGAAAAAGGAACTCCTATTGATGTTCCCGAAGTGGATATTGATGTGAAAAATGATACTGCCGTATTAATCTATACTGGGGGAACGACTGGCGTACCGAAAGGCGTGAAAACTTCTCATTATAACTTAGTTGTAAATGCTATACAAGCTAACGAGTGGAGTCAGAGACAGCTACCCGAATTGGAAGAAACTCTTGGAAAAGGGGGGATGTTTATAGTGCTCCCACTCGCACATTCCTTCGCGCTTTCCATAGGCATGAATATTGCAGTCAGTAATGGATATAAAATGATTCTATTTCCACAACCTCCAGCTCCAATCTCTAAGATGTTGAAGGTGATTAAATCAGAAGGCGCAACATTTGGACCTGGTGTTCCCACTCTGTGGAATAAAATCAATCTGGATCCAAAATCCGAAAAATTTCGGGGAGAGTTAGAATCGTTGGTAGCATGTTTGAGCGGAGCTTCAGCTCTTCCATTAGAAGTCAAACAAGAGTTTGAGGCGATCACCGGCTCACGAATCATTGAAGGATATGGTATGTCTGAGACATCTCCATTACTCACGGCTTCACCTTTCCATAAATATAAAGAAAATACCGTGGGATTTCCCGTCAGTGATTCTTACATAAAGATAGTCGATCCAGAAGAAGGAAAGGAAATATTGCCCCAATGTCCTAAAGAAGATTGTTCTGAATGTGGGATGGAGGAGGCAAAATACATCGGGGAAATCTGTGGAAGCGGACCTCAAGTAATGTTAGGCTATTTAAATAAACCAGATGCGACAGAAAGAGCATTAAGAAAAGACTCAAAAGGGCGCACCTGGTACTACACTGCAGACATTGGATGTATAGATTCAGAAGGGTATTTACATATTAAGGATAGAAAGCGAGATATGATCAAATATAAAGGTCATTCGGTATTTCCAAGAGAAGTAGAAGATCTTATCTATATGCATCCCGCGGTAAATGAGGTAGGGGTGGTAGGAGCGCCAGACCCAGAGTCCGGGCAAACTATTAAGGCATATATTTCTTTAAAAGAGGATTACCAAGGCAAAATTTCTGAAGAAGATATGATGGAGTGGTGTAAGGAAAATATCAGTCCTTATAAATACCCGCGAATCATTGAAATCATTCCAGAAATTCCCAAATCCGTGGTTGGTAAAATTTTGCGAAGAGAGTTGCGAAAGGAAGAATAATCCAATCAATTCTTTATTTTTTTAATCCATTTTTTTTAAGTTCATCAATAAATATTTTCTACTGAGGAACGATATGAAATCTGAAATTTTATAATCTATAACTATTAACTATTAATTTTCAGATATCCTAAAAAACAATAACTCAATATGATGGTGAAATCAATGCCTCAAGAAGTACCAGACACAGAAGAAAATATGAATATTTGTAAGCAGTTTTGTGGACCATGTCCTACCTTTAAACCCAATAAATTGAATGAGGTTGAGCCTCACGCGCTCTTTTGCGCCAGAGGGGCCTCAGAAAAACCACAGAAAGAGATAGAGGAAAAAGCGTGCAACTGTTTTGACTGCGGAGTTTTTAAGAAATATGATTTAAAGGGTGGTTGGTTTTGTATATACGGAACTCAAGGAAAAGAATAACTTATACCTCTTATTAATTTTTTTTTTAAATAATGTCGTGATACTTTTATATAGTTTATTCTATAATCTTTATTTATAAATCTATAAAAGTGAAATAAAAAAAAATGTCAGAAGATATTCCAAAACCGTGGTTAAAAAATTATCCTAAAGGAACTCAAGAATCGTTAGAATATAGTTGGATGTCTTTAGGAGAGATGTTTGATAATACCGTAGCTGAATTTTCAAATTCCGAAGCAATTTCTTTTGAAGGATGGAGTTGCACGTATAGTGAATTAAATGAAATGGTAGATAAGTTCGCTACAGCACTCTCAAAGATGGGTGTCGGAAAAGGAGATGTAGTTGCTGTGGATATACCAAACATACCCCAGTTCGTTATCGCTTACTATGCGACCGTAAAATTAGGTGCGATCATAAATCCAATTATTCCTTTACATAAATTTGTAGAAATCGTATATCAAGTTAATGATGCGAACAGCAAAGTCCTAATCATATTAGATGCTCTCTATGAAGGGTATTTACAGGGAAAGGATTTAAGTAAAATGGATACACTCGAGCATGTGATTATGACAGGTATCGGAGAATACTTACCCAAAATTAAGGCAATTCTTGGAAAGCTTTTGGGAAAAGTTCCTTATATGAAAGAGAAAATGTGGCCAAGTAAAGTTGGAGATATCCAATTCCACAAATTCCAGAACTTAATAGAAGAAGGAACACCTCCCAATGTTCCAAAAGTCGATATTGATGCGAAACAAGACATAGGAACATTAATTTATACTGGAGGAACCACTGGAGTTCCTAAAGGTGTGAAACTATCACATGCCAACCTAATATGCAATGCTGAGCAGGCAGTGGAATGGTTATATTCACAAGTACCAAAAACAGAAGAACTAAGAGGAATAGGTGGTTCTGGATGCGTGATTCCATTTGGACATGTATTTGGACTTTCAACTGCAATGAATCTTGGTGTATTCTCTGGTTATAAGCTCATCTTATTCCCCTCACCTCCAGAAAAACGTTCCGATATTTTGAAAAAATTATTGGAAGAGAATGCTGTTTATATGCCCGCTGTTCCAACGTTGTACAATCAAATTAACCAAGATCCAGATTCAGAAAAATATAAGGGTAAATTCGAAACACTGGCTGCGTGTCTTAGTGGAGGATCTTCACTTCCACCAGAAGTAAAACGGAAATTTGAAGCCTTAACTGGGGCCTTAATTATTGAAGGATACGGAGCAAGTGAAACTGCCCCAATAGTTACTGGGAATCTTTTTGAGGAAGAAAAATATAAACTAGGTTCTCCGGGTCTTCCCGTATCTGACACTTTGATTAAAATTATGGATGTCGAAGAGGGTACTAAAATGCTCCCTATTTGTCCTCATAGCAATTGTGATGATTGCGATCCAGAAGAATCCGAGAAATATATTGGAGAATTATGTGTACACGGCCCCCAGGTAATGCTTGGCTATTATGGTAAACCCAAGGCAACCGAGAGAGCATTAAGAAAAGACTCAAAAGGGCGAATTTGGTACTATACGTCAGATATCGCATGCATAGATGCAGAAGGGTATTTACATATAAAAGATAGAAAACGAGACATGATTAAATATAAGGGACATGGAGTATTTCCCGCTGAAGTAGAAAATCTTATCTATCAACATCCCGCAGTGAACGAAGTGGGGGTTGTTGGAGCACCTCACCCCTCTGGAGTCGGTGAGACAATAAAGGCATATATCTCGATAAAACCAGATTATCAAGGAAAAGTAACAGAGGAAGAGATGTTAGAATGGTGTAAAGAAAACATATCCCCTTATAAATATCCGAGAGAGATCCAATTCATCGAGGAACTGCCCAAAACGCTCGTCGGAAAAATTAAGCGCAGAGAACTTAAGGAAGAATAATTTTTAATTCATAATTTTTATTTTATTTCTGATTTCCAATTCTATCTTAACAAAAAGCAATATTATAAATTATAGGACTCAAAAGTATCGCAAAAATCGTCTGATTAAAATCTCAAATTCTCTATCAATATGGTTAAACATATTCTCTACTCTACTATTTTTTTTTCGCCTTATTTCTCTCCTTAGATCCACATGGCTTTCAGGTTTTTGAACTGTATTGCCCCTTTTCGAATCAAAAAACGTATTAAATTCATCGCTATTAAGAAAACTTTTTTTGAAGAAATTAGAAGCTTGAAGGTCGTATTCATCTTTCCTATCGGTTGATATTCGTATTGGAATATTCCCTTCTTTATCTTTAATATTCTCAAATGCTCGCTGAATATTCATAAATTTTTTTTGTGTTTCGGGATCTTCTTTGTTTAAATCCGGATGATATTTTTTTGCTAATTTACGGTATGCTATCTTGATTTCATCTTCAGATGCATCTATATCTACCCCTAGTGTATCATAATCGTCTTTCTTTGTTTTCATCTCATAGTGACCCCTACATTAAAGTAATTTAAGTTTAAATGTATTATTACTTCTCTCAAGTAAAATAAGTTAAATTTTCCTATTTAAATATTATCCCTATAAAGCTAACCCATTGAATGAATAAAATTAGATATTGTCGGTTAATTTTTCATTCATATCCATTTCTAAAATCGATTCATTTATTTTGAAAATTTTCGTGATAATGGTAAGAGGTGAATGGCACCTTGTGGACATCTATGAAAGCACACACTACATCCTCCACAAGTTTCATTGGTTTGTATAGTAATTGCTTTTCCTTCACTATTGAATATCCTTATTTTTAAAGGGCAATAGATCACACATGTTCCACATGATATGCACTTTGCTAAATCTGTGGCTGCTCGATAAATCGTTTTTGATAATTCTCTTATTTTATCTTGTAATGATTTAGAAGCTTCTGGCATTCCTAATTAATTCATTTGATAAGTATTATGATAGAAAAAATAAATGAAAAAAATATATCTATTTTATATTAATTATAACGTAAGCTTTTAAAAACATTTATATTAATCTACTCGCGAACAAATGTCTTTAAAGATTTTTTCAGCACCTTTAGTAAAACTAGTAATGATATCATCTACATCGAGAATTTCATCGATTAATCCACAAGTTTGACCGACAGGGATCGCTCCATCTTCTACATCCCCCTTAGTATATACAATCTCATAACGATATAAATCTTCTAAATATTCATCCATATCGTAGGACATTTCTTGGGCTATTTTCTCTTCCTTAGAGATAACTTTTCCATGTTCCATAGCATACTTATTTTTTAATAAACGAATAGGGCCAAAACCACCAGTTGTTAACACTGTATCTCTTGCTGTTGCTGGTGGAATTAAATCCTTATAATTTTGATGGAATTCGCTCTGCTTCGAAGCGATAAATCTTGTTCCCATCGCAATTGCATCAGCGCCCATGGCTAAACCCGCTGCCAGACCTTCAGCACTTGAGTATCCTCCACATGAAACCAATAATGTATCAGGATATTTTTTCGCTACTTGTTGGGTCAGAACTAATGTGGATATTTTCTCATAGGATTGATGACCCCCTCCTTCTGTTCCCGTTGCGACTACACCATCACATCCTGATCCAACTATTTTATCTACTAACCACAATGCAGGTCCTACATGGAAATGGAACATATCTGGTGCTTTTTTTTTCCACATAGCCGATGCTTTCCTTGGGCTCCCAGCAGACGTTAATCCATAAACTAACTGTTCTCTTAGTCGAGGATCTTTTTTCCTCCATTCGGGTATTTTCCTTAATAAGATTTTATGATCGGTTTGCACCCGTGCTGTCCGAACATTGAACCCGAATGGTTTATCTGTATGTTCCACCACATAATCTAATTGGGCTTTAAAATCTTTAACGGATCTTTTCCCCCGCAATGTTGCATGGCTTAATACACCTAAACCCCCGGCTTCAGAAGTAGCTACAGTTAATTCTGTTGTATAGAATGGTCCCATTGGCGCGCTGAGAATCGGATATTTGATTCCAAACTTTTCTGTTATGCGTGTTTTTATCATTTTTTTCCACTTTTCATATTATTAGGGTTATTATAAACATATTTCGATCTTTTCACTAAAAAAGGTATCTATAATCAAATGGATTTTTGTAGATATGCTTATGGAAGATATTGAATCAGCAAATTTTATTCTGTAAGAAATAATAAAAAAGTGTATTTAATATAATAATGGTTTATTAAATTTAATATCAACCACTTTTCCTTTTATATAACAATATTCCCCATCATCCAAGTCCCAGCATACTTTAAATTTTGAAGGTATTCGAATCCCATCAAATTCTTTATAATCCTCTAAGTATCCATGCCATTTTTCGAGTGAATCTCTCCCCTTTTTAGTGTAATATCGATTTGTGGTGAATTCCCTAATTAGATTTGAGTCATCAAAAAGAAATTTTCCAGATACATCAAGATCTTCAAGGTTTAATCTTGCTTGAATGGTTCTATTATCTATTGATTTCAAGGTAATATGTCTATCAAGAAAGAACGATGGATACCAAAACATTTCTCCCAAAAATCGTAGAAATTCCCCTTCGTCTAGATTTGACCCCATTTCATCGACAACAGTTATCAAATTACATACTTTTGCTTTTAATTCTCCTTTTCCGCAAATAAAATCATCAATAACGTGAAAATTGATTAACGGCATCATCCTAATTTTTGCATACCAGAGAAATGAGAGATTTTCCGTATTTATATATTGTTCCGCAGTATAAGCTTTCCATTTAGAATTAGGACCAAATTTAAATTTACCCCTCTGTTTAAATCTTACACGTTTGATTTCTTGCTTATCGAGAATGTTAATTTTTTTTAGGTAGTTCTGAATTATTGGAGGAACATTCTCTAGAACTTTTTCGTTGAGCTTTTTGGGTTTTTCTTCTATTTGTTGAGTATAAAAGTTCTTAACTTTCCGTTCTGCAAGTTTATTCATATAATTAAAATTTCACTACTATGTTGATTATCTACGATATTATTAGATTTTTAAAAAATTTGTGGATGAAAAAACGAAATTGAGAGAATGAGAATTAAGATTTTTCGTAAAATCTCGAAACCTTTTCGCAAACGGAGTGAGTGTGCCAGAAAATTGTAATTACTTCTAGAATCTTACTACATTAATTTAAATACGGTTTTTTATATGAATAATGTAAATATTGAATGTGTTATGAAAAATGTTATTTCAAATACTGGATATTGAAAGAATTTTACAAGTGTTTATTGTCCAAGGTTTAATTATGATGTTTTTCCTCTATATTTCATATCTAATTGTAAAAAGAGGAAAGAAAAGACTCAATATAATCTTTAGTATTGCTTATCTCTGCATAGCCTTAGGACTCTTGATAAATATAATTTATGCAATCATTCTCTATGAACCAATCACTACCTTTTTAGCTTATGTCACCCATTATTTTTTAGCAATTGGTCCAGTGTTTTTGTTACTCTTTAA
Organism: Promethearchaeota archaeon; assembly: GCA_014730295.1. The sequence goes on from WJIN01000326.1 coordinate 13,063, forward strand.
TTTGATTGTCTTGAAATCAGAAAAGGTTATTAATAAAACTATTCAAAACATTATGATTCTTGTCTATGGAATTATTTTCGTATCAATCTTTTTCTTTATTCCATTTAATGGTATTACAATTAATTCTCTTACAAATTGGAGGTCGGTGTGGACATTAGAATTCTATATTTATTTTCTCTCTATTATTACGGTTTTAACAACCATTCCTAACTTTTACAGTTCATTTAAGGTCTATTTCTCGTTCGAGAATCCTGAATTAGAGAAAAAATGGCGTTTTTTCTTGGTTGGACTTGTCGGACTGTATTCATACATGTACGGAGCCTTCACAGCCAATTATTTGAACAATCCTACTTTCCGTCTCATTATGGGTATATTGGGCCTTTCAATTGCTGTATTTTTATATCTGATGTATTATGGTGTGGGAAGGCAATTAGAACGTGAATAAATATGGTAACCTAATTATAACTATTTTAGATATAGAACCTATACACAACTTCTTTTTGAACTGTTTTTGATAATGTTGAATTGAAGAAGGTAATTATAATCTCAAAAATTAAAGTGGATGTAAAAAGGAAAAAGACACCTTTGAAGCGCCAAAAAGACGATTTTTCAATGATACCTACGATAATGTCTCGATGGATGCCGTCGCAGAAGATATCGAGCTCTCTAAAGCAACACTTTATCTATATTATGAGAATAA
>WJIN01000327.1 GCA_014730295.1 Promethearchaeota archaeon
GAAATATGTTACACGTAATTAAAAATTGTCACTAAAGTGGAATGAATTTGACAAAAAATTAATTACGTGTGCGTTAACGCGTACTCAATTTGACACGAATTTCACCTGGTTTTTGTCTTCTTTTTACATTGTCATTTTTCATTACGTCTCTATGATGCGTAATGAGTTTGACATAAAAAAAACTCCCTCTAAGACGGGAAACGTCCCAGATCTTTAATTCTTATTCTCTGCTTAGTAAATGGATTTAAATTCTCAGTAATGAACGAAGTATTTAACCACTACTCAAATATGGTGAAATAACCAATCATGAATAAAAATATTAAAACAAAAATAGAAAAATATGGAGAAGCAAGAGAATTGCATTACAATAAAGGGCTTTCTATTGCTTCATTAGCAGAGAGATATGGGAGGTCGGAGAGGACAATATATCGATGGCTTAGGAAAGCTTCCAACTCATCTACATCAAATGATCCCATACTCAAGAGGACTTACCGGCGCCGAAGGAAATATCCCAAGGAAATTTTTGATCATATTATCGAAATTAAGCAAGAATTACCTCAACGCAGTGCTCCTATGGTTCATAGGCGGTTGAAAATGGACTACCCGGAGTCATGTCCCTCACTTTCAACGATACAAAAATTTATACGGGAACAAGGGTTAGTTTATCGCCCAAAAACCCACTCACAAGGATATATGCGATTTCAACGAGAGAAACCTAATGATCTTTGGCAGATAGATATAGCGGGCGTGCAAACCGTTGGTCATTTGGGGCAAGTATACCTCATTGCACTGGTGGACGATTATTCACGTTTTATCCCGGGAGCGGAATACTTCCGCACTCAGAAGGGAACAAATGCATTGAAGGTTATCCGTGATGCGGTACTTGCTTTTGGTAGACCGAATGAAATTCTTGCCGATAATGGTACCCAATTTAAAAATATACTCGGTGAATTGGGAACCAAGTATAGTCGATTTCTCGATTCATTAGGGATCAAGCCTATTTTTGCCAGACCGCGCCATCCTCAAACGAAGGGTAAATTGGAACGGTTCTTTTATACGGTGATTCAAATGTATTTAGTAGAAGCACGATCTAGTATTAAGACACAGCCAAATTTGTCTTTAGCAGGATTCAATGAGGGCTTTAAGAGTTGGGTTGATTGGTATAATACAGAAAAGCCACATAATGCTTTACCAAATAAAATTACCCCCAGAAAGATATATTTTAATACCCCTGATCGTTTTTATCGTCCCCTCGAAACACACGTCAATTGGGACAAATGGCTTCAAGAAACGCAGCAGAGAAAGGTAACGAAATACAATACCATCTCATATAAAAGTCAAGAATTTAGCATCCCTCCCGGATATGTAAGGGCGAAAGTTGATGTGATCGAATATGAAGATAAACTGGAGATTTTTCATAAAGATCGTTTATTGGTTATCCATCCCTATAATGTACCTCTTTTCTCTAAGAAATCTCTAATTGGCACGCGGCGTATTCGCAAAAATGGTACTATCTCATATAGGGGTAAATCATATTCTATCGATTATAAACTTGCCAGAAAAATGGTAGAAATCCAAGAGTCCAACGGTGGCCGTGAACTCTTGGTATACCTCGATAAAATTATGATAGCCAACTTAAAGTTATCATAATACTATTAAACTACAACACATTTTTTTTTATTTAACTTTATGTATTAATGCCAAAATAAGAAGACAAAAAGAGTATTTAGTGACATTTTTTGACAAAAATTAATTCCACCTAACCCTGACAAAAACATATTCCTGTGACTTAACACTTTAAATTTTGACATTTTTATTTCTATTCTTTGACAAAATCATCGTACATCTCAATTAAGATTTGACAAATTAGCATAAATTTGTCCAAGTATAACTAGTCTTTTATCTTTTACTAATTGGACAAGTATTGAAGTCAATTATTAGATTGATCCTTTATTCTATAATGGCATTAATAACATAGAGAGACCCGTTTTACCTAATCCCATTATTTGATTATTTTCTTGAAGTAACCTTAAAGTTGGAGGGGATGGGTAAAGGCAAAATGCTAAATGAAATGTCCAATTTGGCGACTTCACCACAAATAAGCGCTTTCCCAATTTTTGTTGAGATAAAGCGGATATTTATTGTCAATTATTAATAGGATCCGTCAGATTATGGCCAGAGATTATACTTGCGAGAATATCTGCCGCTGGATTGGGGAGGTTAAGACTTTCCCATTCAATTTTACTTTTTCAAGTCAAATTATCCGCGCTTTAACATTTTACTTTTTAAATGATCTGTCTTTTTTAAGACTGATAATTATGACGATAAAAAATGGAGGATCGCGTAAAAAGAAAACCCACCGTCATTTAACGCCGTTAGAAATCATTACGATAGCGGAAGCCTTTGAGAGAGGGGAAAAAGCGGCGGTATTATCCAAAAAATTTGATGTCTGCCGTCAAACAATTTATAATGCCATTCAAACCGTAAAAGAAGGGAGGATTAATTTGGCTAGTGACTCCAATGTTCAAACTATTCCTACCAAAAGAAAGCGAAGGACAAGAATTGATCCTGAAGTTTGCCAGCAATTGATAGAATTAAAGCGTAAATATCCGTCCTGGGGAGTTGCCTACTTGCGCCAAAGATGGATCCAAATGGGTAATGAGCCTATTGCAAAGTCCACGATTTATAAAATCTTTAAGAGCACGGAATTATTATCCGTAAAGGAGCAGTCATCAGCTAGATATGAGCGCTTTGAGATGATGCGGCCCGGTCAGCTCTACCAGATGGACATTCAAGGCAAGATTTATTTAACCGGAATCGGGTGGGTTTACGGGTTTGCCGTTATTGACGATTTTTCGAGGTTTATTCCTTCAATGTTCTATTATCCTGACATTCGCTTGTCTAATGGGATTTTGACGCTAAATAATGCGATTCTTGAATATGGGGTCCCC
>WJIN01000328.1 GCA_014730295.1 Promethearchaeota archaeon
ATGCCCGCGAAGCATTATAAGAAAATTAAACGATTTATTAAGGACTATTTAGAGGGCAAGGCGGGAAGAGTACGTAAATATACATTTTCTACCGCTACGGCGGCAAAGCGACAATTTAAGTGCGATGTTAACCTCATGATACGGGCAAAACGAGGTTTTTCTCTCCAAGCTATTAAGAGAGACGTTCGGGGAGGGAGCCTCCTCCTAAAGGATGCATATCATAGAGTCTTTACCATAATGACGACCGAGAAGCCAAAAGGTAAGGAAAGCTCATGGGCGTCCCGCACATCTCTATTTTATCGTCGTCGATGGCTTATCGAGACCGGATTTTCCGACTTAAATCGGATTAATCGGCGATGGCGATCGAATCACGATAATGTAAGACATCTAGATATGCTGGCACGGCTGCTCCTTTATAACTCTTGGAAACTCAATAAAAAGCGTATCCAGCTTGAAAGAAAAAGAGATATGAAGTCTCGTAGCTGGACACTCAATCAGAACCAAGACAGACTTAGGGAACTATTTCTCACAATTGAAAAAAAATCAGCGGGGTGATGGGCTAAACCACAAATAATGTCGGTTGACCGACCACCGTAAAATATGTGAAAAAAAATAAATAATTAGATACTGTAATAAAAAAAAGAAAGAAAATTTTGAGTTATTGCTCTTCTCTGTGTCTCATAAAAAATAGACCATAAAATATCACAATTGAAAAGATCAATTGAAAAATGGTTCCTAATAGTCCTAATAATGTACCTTCATATTCTGCCATAAGGATCCCCCCAACAGTTGAGAATATAAATGCGATTCCGATTGTGAGTAAACGATAATTTTTTTCTCTAATACTTAACCATGTATAAAAAATTATATCCCATATAGCAAAAGCTCGAGTTACCCAACTCCCGAGATTAAATTCAGTTAAACTAAGGAATGAATTAATCCACATAAAAATCACAGTAATAACCATGACAATGATCATTGAGTATCTGAGTATCTTTCTCATTCTATCAGTGCTAATTTTAATATATGTTGAGCTCACTGCTAATGACATGGTTATCGCTATCATACCGCCAGTTTGAAATAAAGTATCATAATCCCAGCTTGATCTTAAGAACACACCGACATCAGTAAAGATATATTGGAAGAGAAACGGCATTAAAATACCTATGCCAACCATCGTAAATCCAAACGCATACCATAGAGTTACTATTCCTCTCGTCTTATTGTAATACCAAAAATAATAGCTTCCAATAACTAAGACCACCGCGACGATCAAGGGAATCATAAACAGCATAATGGTATCATTATTTGGTAATGGATCTGTTAGACTAATTTTGCTCACCTTATTTTATGGTTCGATTGTTTTATTGAATAGATATTTATAATGATAATAAAGTGCGACTAGATATGCGATTGTTTTAGGAAGCATCGCCATTCCGGTGGCGGGAATATAGATCACTAAGAATGTAGTGATAGAATAAAACGCATAAGAAATTATAAACCATATAGAAGCTTTATAATTCCCTTCATTCCAATCCTTATTAATATCTGTGGGATTCCTTTTTTCTGCTAATGAATCTTTTAATAAAAGTCCTACCGCGATTAATCCTATTATATAGAAAGGAATAGCTGAAAGGATACGAAAGTCAAACCCGAATTCCCATACAGGGTCTACATCAAACCAATGATTGTAAGGGTTGAGAAGTAACACAATTCTCAATATAAATGCCACATCTATGATTAACTCAAATAAAAGTATTCTATTCGTTGTGGAATAAATAGAACCATAAATTTCTTTCCAAGCCCGAAACAACTCTATATAGAGGTATGTCATAGTTATTGATGTTATTATGAATCCGTATCCAAAAAGATTCCCCGCCAACTCACTTTCAATATCAATACCGGCAAAGAACATAAATATTCGAAATCCTAAATGGAATATATCTCCAAAAGCAAGGAAAAAATATCCAATAAAGATTAGCTTCCAAACTTTATTACGCTCCTTAATTTTTGACCTATTCTCAATCAATATCCAAATTAAAAATGCCCAAATTACCACTAGATAGGATATCAAAAACAAAACTGTTCCTATATTATCTTTCATAGCCATAAAAATTTCACCTAGTTTTTCCCAATTTTGTTAAAATTAAGAATTATTATTATTTGAATCTAATACTATTTAAGCCTTATCGAATGTGCCTATATATTTTTAAATATAGATAAATGAAAACTTTTGAGAAAGAACTATCGTCATAAATTGAATAAGATTGTTTTTATAATGACAAAATTATGTTATTATGCGCTTTAAGCATGTCATGCATGATTAAATCCGCAGCATCTTGTATATCAGGCGCACTCTGTGGGATACTCCTCTTGGCATTCACACTAGCCATTAGGACTTGGTTTAGGCCTCTCATAATCATATCGGGAGAATACCAAGGTCGTTTTGAAGCCCACCATTGTTGACAACTATGAACTCCTCTATCGAGAAGGTTCCGCGCGTTATCTAAAATACGTTTATGATCATCATCCATGCTTTCTCTATATTTATTAGTTAAATGAACTAATGTGAGGGCGTACATGAAGAATTTATGTTGTTCGATGTGGATCTTATTATTCGGGTCAAACCAGAGGGGAAATGGAATGTCATTGGCTATATCATAGGGCATTGTTGACCAACTCGATTCTCGTGGTTTTTGTGTTTGGCCTATGGGAAATCTATCAACGATTTCTGAAATTGTACATATCTTAATATCATCTCGAGAAGGCAGAGCATCAAATAAAGGGATTAAAAAGTTATCAATGGCATGTTTAACGTGATGTCCGAACGTTTCGCCGTCCATTGCCAAGATTATGAAATAATCTTCGTTCGTGTTGCGATAATGTAATCGATTCGTAAAACTCTCCACATTATTGATTTTGTCAAATGCACAATCAATCGAGATATAATCGTCTCGAAACAGTAATTTTAAACCATTTTCATATTGGGAGATGAAAGTGGTTGGAAATTGGGGTAATGTGTTTGCGATCCCGCTCATAATTATCCAATCGAATCCCAAATTTTCCACAGATCGTAAAACTTCTTCCGAAATTGCCATTTCCGGTGGAAAAATTCCCCTAGGGTGATATGCATCTCCAAAAAAATTTCTGTTGGTTTCATCATTTAGTTTTATTTGTCGTTCTATTTCAGGTTGAGGAATCAGAGGTAAAAGTGGATGGAATTTAGCCGAAGAAGTCAGTTCAATTTGTCCTTGAGAGGTAAGAGCAATGATACCTTCAATAATATCCGTAAAGCCATAATCATAAAGCTGTTCGACCAAAGTACCATTGACGTTTAGGGTAATTTTTGCCTCTGGATGAGATCGTATAGCCTCTAAGATAGGAATATATGATTCTTTGGCAATTTGTTTAATGACGGGGGCGATCTGGGTGGGAGGCTGGTAAATATGAAAGAGAAATGAAAAATAGACGACCATAGGTATTTAGACGTATTCTTATATTATTTTTCTATTTAATAATCATAATATAAAATAGTAGTTTATAGATTTATGGGACATTGTTTGAAAGATAAGTATGGAAAGTCAATCTAATAAATCCTATAATATTTCACATAAATATGGTACTATAAATTTGGAATATAATATTCAAAAATTTACTATGACATCTGTTTGGCCGATTTTGATTAGTGTTTCACAATATACTCACCAAAAAACTAAAGATGAGCGATTAGATCCCCTCAAATTAATGATTAAGTCCGCTAAGGAAGCATTAAATACCCCAAATGCAAGCAAATTGAAAGAACTCATTGATGCTGTGTATATGGTCAATATAAATTCATGGTCTTACAAGGATGCACCAGGAGAGCTGAGCGAGATTTTAGGCATCAATCCAACCGAGAAAACCTACCTCTCTGATGGGGGAAATACCCCTCAGATGCTAGTTAACAGAGCTGCTAAAATAATTCATAAAGGCGTTAGGAAATGTATTCTTATTGTCGGAGGAGAAGCATCTTATTCTGTATACCAATCTAAAAAAGAGAAAAGAGATTTGTCATGGCCAAAAAAAGAAGAACCAGATTATATGGAAGGTGAAATTTGGCATGGGACAAACGAGTTTGAAAATACATATAAACTCATTATCCCTCCTTACTCTTATGCGTTGTTTGAAACCGCATATCGGGAAACAGTGGGATTAAGTCTGCAAGAACATCGAATGAAAATGGGAAAACTGTTTGAAAACTTCTCAGAGGTTGCAGCTAATAATCCATATGCGTGGACGCAGAAATCTTATTCCACAGAAGAGATAATAACCCCCTCCCCAAATAATCGGAAAGTTTGTTATCCCTACACCAAGAGAATGTGTTCCAATATGTTTGTGGACCAGAGTGCTGCGGTCCTAATTTCGAGTGAAGATGTCGCAAAAAAGCTCGAGATTCCTAAAAGCCGATGGGTCTATCTTAGGGGAGCATCAGATTTCCAAAATATTTTTGATATAACTAGACGACCCAAATTAGCAACTTCACCAGCGGCACGTATCGGCTCTAAAGTTGCACTTAAACAAGCAGGACTCGTGTTAGACGAGATTGATCTTTTTGATATCTACAGTTGTTTTCCCTCGATCGTTGAGATTATTTCTGATGAAATTGGAATTAAAAAGGATGATACTCGTGATCTTACTATTACGGGCGGTCTTCCATTTTTCGGGGGTCCGTGGAGTAATTATTCCTTACATGCTATCGCAACAGCGGTTAATATTATACAAAAAGATCCAGAAAAAACAATAATGGTAATCTCAAATGGGGGGTATAATACTAAGCAATCGTTCGGAATATACGGCACTATACCACCTCAGAAGGGATTCGATGAAAATGATACAAAAGAACTTCAAAGTAGAATCCTTGAAAAAGTATTGCAAGAACCCGTAAAAAAAGCTAATGGGATATGCAAAATCTTAGGATATACATTAATATACAATAGAAACGGAACCCGTAAATATGGAATCGCCCTTGGAGCGATGGAAAATAAACGACACACACTTGCTATTTTGAAAGGAACGGATGAAGAATTAGCTCAACTGGAACGTAATGAGATTGTTGGAAGTACATATAGAGTATATTATGATGAGAAAAGCCAAAAAAATATAATAAAGTTAACCGAAAATTACAACTAATCCTTTATTCTTGAAGTAATGCGTAAAATTTTCTCATAAGTTCTATATTAATCTGACCTGGAGCGGTTTGGTTAACTAAGGATCCAAAAGTGAAAAATCCTCCAACTAACACTGAAAGCAGACGGGAGAAAATTCCGAGCTCACCCATACAAAATGAGATGAGCCTTTTATTTTTATCAGCAACGCTTCTACAAAATGTTAAAACCTCTAAATTGTCTTCAAATTGATTTGCGGTAAAAATCAACTTCCACACAAAAGAATGAGAGGCGAAAAAATTGGAATTAAGTGAATTGAGAGTTTTTAATTTGGTTCTGAAAGATTTTATGATATTATGCATCTGTTTTGAGGGTGGAGTATCTTTAAAATTATGATGAGAAAAAATTATCGCAATACTATTATTATTAGCTTTCAAGATGATATCTTCTAAAATTCCTAAAGGGTTATCCATCTCAATATCAATGAACTGGGGCTTAGCTTTTATAATTTTATTGAGAATGGAAATACGTTCGGAGTCGGAAATGTCTGAATTACCCCCTTCTGAAACTTTTCGAAAGGTACAAATCATCGGAATATCAGAAAAATCTAATATGGACTGTATAAAGTCCGAAGAAATTCCACTTGTCGCGTCTAAATAATCAAATCTAAGTTCTATAAAATCGGGATCGTGGGACACTGCTTCAGACAAAAGTTCTTTGTTCTCATATATACTTAACGAAGTAATTGGAACTGCAATACAAATCTTAGGAATATTCATAGAAAAAAATAATGGTAATGAGTTAAATTTCGATTATTTCTTTAATATCCTCTTCTGTGAGTTCTAACGTGTTTTGAGCATCCACTTTCTTAAGCTTTCCTTGTTCCTCGTAATATTTTTTGATCGGGGTGGCATTTACTTCATACACATTAAGCCTCTTCTCTAATGTCTCCTCGGTGTCATCACTTCTCTGTTCAAACTCTATTTCCGCCCCGCAATTATCGCAAATCCATTTATCTTCCCCAATTTTCTCGTCGGGTTGGAGAGTGTATTTATTATAAATTTCCCCACATTCCGGACACGAAAATCTACCTAATATTCTCTTCTTTAAAATATCCCTCGGAACTTCTAAAAGGAGAAAGAGATGAATCTCGGTGATTTCCGATAACGCTTTTGCCTGGTCCAGGGTTCTTGGAAATCCGTCTAGAATAAACCCCTTTTCTTGGACATCTGTTTTGTTCAAACGATCTTCAACCATATCAATAACCACATCATCGGGAACTAATTCACCCTTTTCCATGTATTGTTTTGCTTTCAGTCCTAATTCGGTTTCCTTATTCAGATTCTCTCTGAAGATGTCTCCAGTACTCACATGTGCGATATCTGGGAGAGCTTTCTTAATCTGTGAGGAAAATGTACCCTTGCCGGCGCCTGGCGGCCCAAAAAGAACGAGCTTTCGTTTTTCACTCATTTATATTTCACTTTTCAATTTAGATCAAGTAGAAGTAATTTCTTCAAAAATATAAGTTATTTGTAAATAGAGTGAAAATTTGTCTAAAATTATAAAAAGAGATATATTTAAAAATAAGTAAAAGGAACTATATATCCAATATAATTTTATACCACAATCTATTTTAGTAAGGATCTTCTTAGAAATATAATAATATTCTTTCTTTTATTGAAAAATCCTTTATTCTGATTCAACAAAAAAGAATAAATACTCACATTCAATAAAAATAGATATAAATTAAATTTTATAGATTAGTTAAAAAGGTAATTAAATTGAAAATATTATACATTAATCCCGCTCGAATCAGAGTGGGTCTCGACTTCATTATTAAGGGACAACCGCTAAATTTAATGACACTTGCTGCCATGGTTCCCGAGCATGATGCTAAACTTATTGATTATAAAATTCAAGAATTTGATAAAAATCAATTAAAAAAGGAATTAAATCGGTCTGATGCTGTTGCGATAACCAGTATGACACCCCAAATTTATAGTGCATTTGAGATTGCAGATGTTGCCAAAGATACTGGCTGCCCCACTATTCTCGGGGGATATCACCCGACTTTGGCATCGGAATATGTCATAAAACACCCTTCGGTTGATTATGTGATAAGAGGAGAAGGTGAACATACCTTTCGAGAGTTGATCGATTATATTGATGGAGCCCCAAAGAAAAAATCGCTCAAAGAAATTGATGGAATTTCCTATAAAGACCAAGATGGAAATGTGATTCAGAATCAAGATCGCAGACTAGAAAAGGACTTAGACAATTTTCCTTTGCCAACACGCGATTTGATTGACGATTCGAAATATTTGTATTTAGGCGTAAGGGTAGCCTCCCTTGAAAGCTCCCGTGGATGTCCTCATTCATGTAAGTTTTGTTGTATCCAAAAAATGTGGAGAGATCCATACTCACATTTATCTTACCGGTCGAAAAGTGTTAAAAGGATTATGCAAGAAATTTATGATATTGATTGGAAGAAGAATGACTTCATTTTCTTCTGTGAGGACAATTTCACGATCAATATCAAGCGTACCAAGAAGATTCTTGACACTATCATTAATTCGGGAGTTAATAAAAAGATTTATTTTAGCTGTCAATCTAGAGTTGATACGTTATACCGAAATCCGTGGTTGGTCGAATTAATGCATAGAGCTGGGATGAGACAAGTCTTTTTAGGTATTGAGTCTGTTCACCAGCAGAGTCTAAACGCAATGAATAAGAGAGGAACTACCCCTAAAATGACGAGAAAGGTGGTTGAGATGCTTCAAGATTATGGTATTTCGATCTTTGGGGGTGTAATTATTGGATTCCCCGGAGAAACCAAGCGAATGGTTCGGCAAACGATTCAATTCACAAAATCTCTTAATCTTACCTGTGTTCAGTTTACTCCAATAACTGCTTTCCCTGGGACTGCCTTCTATGATGAGATGAAAGCGCAGAAAAAGGTCACCAGCAATAACTATAGGCATTATAATCTCTTTTATTCGATGATGAAAACGGATGAATTAACAAGTAAAGAACTTTATGAATTGGTAGTTGAGGCCTATTCATCCTATTATTTCGGGAGAGAGTGGATCTCAATGGTAGCGAAAAGATATTGTAATCCCATTGGCAAATTTAATTGGATGTTGCCCAGTGTTCCACGATTTGTCAAAGTGGTAATAAAGAATGGATTTGAAATGTTGCGTAGTCAAGGGATATCTACATCTAAAATCAGCGATGAATTAAAAGCACTTAGTAATGCAGCAAAGGAAATAGAGAATAAAACCGGTACTCGTTTTAAAATAGAAGATATTATCTCCTCTTCCGCTGCCTCAAAGGAGGAATCCATTTCATAATCTTCTATTATCATTTTATCTTTGAAACACACTCTATGATTTTTATATAATTAGTAATTATCTTTTGTTTATTGATTCCCCCTTCTTTATTCTGTAATACGTGAATAATATTGAGGTTTTTATGATTTAATTTTCAGAGAATAATGTGTTGAATGTAGATAAACCACAATGATCGCTATGAAAAAGAATAAAAAGGGGCATCCTGGGGAGAAGACCTATAGTTATACTATCATGGATATACAGATGGAATTATCTTCTACTCAGAATAAAAGAATAAAACAAAGAAAGCGCTTTTCGTTAATTACCAAACTCGTAAATGACTTATTTAAATATAAAGAAAGAAAAGGGTGTTATGAGACGATTTCAAATTTAATTGTCTCAACGCTCATTTCTTCTGATATGGATTGCCCACTCGATATCTATACCTGTAATAACGATGAGTTTGAGGATATAGATTATGAATGCAAAAAATTATTGGAAAGTGAACTTTTTGAGTTCTCTAATGAACTTCCGAATTAGAAGAAGGTTTATCCATCAATATAGCTTGGTCAAAATATTTCAGAAAGTGTTTAATTTTCAAATATTCTTTTAAACTAAACAATCTCGCAAAATTAGCTCTATTACTGATATTTTTACCATAATACGCATTTCCCAAAAATGTGTGTGATTTTTCAACAACTTTAATAATCTGATCTATATCTCCCAAATGAAGATGAATAGAAAGATCATTTATAACAAGATAGGGAGTTGGAGCTTTTTCGAATGTATGCAATAGAGAGATGGTCTGATTATAATTATGGCAAGCATTATCATACAATTGTTTTTTATTAGTTGCATTTAATCTTGGAGGAATGATTTCATTTTTAGGGTTTAAATAGTGGCAGAGAGTACTTGTACCATAATAATCCTGAATTTTCCCACCAATCTTTAAATCATTAAAAGTTTGTAATTTAGGGGCAAAATCGATGATCGAGATGGCATTTGGATCAATAGTTTTTTCTTCAAGAAGATATTGAATAAACTTAGCAGAGCAAAATGTTTTATAGGTGTTTGTTTCACCGTAAAGAAGAACCTTCTTTTCTAGAAAAGAATTAAATTCTAACCTAGTTCTGCACTCCATTATTCTTATCAATAAAAAGTGAAGAAAGAATTTAAAAGAAATCCTTCCAAGTTATTCCTGCTCGTTCTAATATTTTGATGGTGAGAAAACCCATTATTGAACCAGGAATACAACTAGCGGCAAACAATCCCCACCATGTAAAGAGACCCGTAATAGCCGTTCCGAGAGGATTAATAAGAAAAGCGATACTACCACCTATAAACACTGTTCCAAGTGGTTCCAGAAACGCCGCATACTCAGTATATTTCTCTGCTTTTTTTCGTAATAAACTCGCAATCAGTCCTACAACAAGCGCTCCTGAGATACCCCCGTGAAACGCATGGATGGACCCAATGGTTAAAGAGAACCTCAAACTCGCTATAGCTAGTGCGGTTATAATTGAAAAGGAAAACCCAATCAATACGCCGGAGATAGAATTAACTACATGGGCAAATGGGTTAATTTTTGATCCAAATATCGGAATATATGTAAATGGATTAAGATAACTCAGAATTAATCCTACCGGAATTAATACACCAGCGGTAGCTGTTCTTTTTGCAATATTCGCACGTTGTTTTGAACGCGTTTCATTTCTTTCTTTTTGTTTACTCAAAATATATTCCCCTTAAACATTTTAAATAATATACCATAATAAAATGCGATATTTAAAATACTTTTTAGAATATAAAGGGAACTATACCTTAAAAAATTCCCTTGATTGGTCAAAGAGCAAAATAGCTAGTACAATTAGCAATCTTGATAAAGGGTTATAGATTTTTCTAATTCAAGTATGATAAAAATTGGTAAAACTACACTAAATCCCACCAAAATCATTTGTTTGGGGTTGAATTATAAGGACCACATCGAAGAGACGAATAGAGAAGTCCCCGAGGAACCCTTGTTATTCAATAAAACATTAAATTGTTTGATAGGTCATAATGAACCAATTATCTATCCGAAAATATTGTATAACAATAGAAAATTCAACAGAGTTGATTATGAAGTAGAGCTTGCGGTTATTCTGGGGAGAGAAGGGAAACACATCTCCGAAGACAAAGCAAATGAATATATTAAAGGATATGCTGTTTTCAACGATATCACTGCGCGGAAAATGCAGATTAAGGACATTGCCTCAAAAAGACCCTGGTTTAAATCGAAATCTTTTGATACTTTTGGTGTAATCGGTCCAGAAATCGTAGAAATAGACGATCCTCATAGTTTAGACTTACAATTAAAAGTAAACGGAGAGGTAAAGCAATCTTCAAACACTCAATATCTTCTATTTAAAATACCCTATTTAATCAAGTACATTTCGCAATTTGTCACCTTAAACCCAGACGACATAATCGCTACTGGAACACCCAGCGGTATTGGTCCCATCTCTCCAGGAGATGTTGTTGAAGCCTCCATCGATAAAATAGGAACGCTCCGCAACGAAGTCATCTTAGAAAAGTAATCAAATTATTATTTTAAAATATAAAAAATACATATTTAAAAATCAATTCCCTCTTTTTTATAGAAAAGAATGAAAGAAATAGATGAAAAAGTTAGGAAACAAATTTTGGAATTAATTTCTATACCTGGGATGGATATAGAGGATATTGCGGTTAAAGTAAATTTAGATTATGAAACGGTCCATGAAGTTCTTTCGGAAGAATATTTGAAAAATAATTTGGATTTTGGCAGGCGCCTCTGCTGTCGCTGGACACTGTAAAACTAATTATTTTCATAGGTTTTTAGTTAAAGTTTCCTCTTTATTCTAAGAATTCATTCCCTTCCTTCAATGTGAACATTACTTAGATTTAAAAACTTTTACGGAAATATTTTTATTAACTATGACAGATCAATTACAATTTCTTGTTCGGGGAAGTTTTAGTTTAATCTTCGTAATTATTTCTATATTGATAGGGCTCCGATTAATATCCAAATATTTCCAATTTGAACAAAAAAATTTTATCAGTATAGGATTAACATGGATTTTTTTAAGTAGTTCATGGTGGTGGTCGGGTTTTAATTTCATCGCAAATTTATTTAATCATTCCTTAAGTGATACATCTTATTTGATTTTAGCAAATGGTTTTATCGCTCCTGCCCTTGTGACCTGGCTATATTCATTTACCAGCTTAGCATATGATCAAAGGAAACAAAAGATACTTGTTCTGAGTTTAGTAATTGCTATACCCTATGAACTTATTCTGTTGATATTGGTTTTTGTCCAACCATCCTTAATTGGGCGGGAGGTCAGTGAAAATGTAATAGCGAGAACACCACTCACATTATCTATCGCAATTATTGCAATCATTATTGCTTTGATTACGGGGCTAATTTTCAGCAAAAACGCTATGAAAAGTCAAGACAAGGAGATTAAGTGGAAAGGGCGGTTTTTATTACTCGCATTTGTCCTATTTACGATAGGCGCGGGATTAGATTCAGTCAGTTGGACGAGTCTCTTTATGATTATTTTTATCAGGTTGATTCTAATAATGAGTTCGATTACCTATTATATCGCATTTTTTCTCCCCGATAGGATAAAAAAAGTTCTAATTAAGGGAGAATGATAATCCTCAAATAAAAATCTATTTATTCCCATCCTTTTTTTAATAAAACTTTTTAATTTTACAGCACTACTACAATCACTAAGTCAAAACAATTCTAAAAGGCTTAGTACGTCTATACGGTTTCAATATAGTTCGATATAATATATTGAAATGATAGGAACTGAAAGTAGCCTTTTTATAATTTGTTTTGGACAATTAGTTATTCATAAAGAGGATTGCAAATGAGTGAACAATCGGAAAAGGTAGTTGTCAAAGCACTTGTTACAGGAGGAAGTGCATCCGGTGGCCCACCAATCGGCCCGGCTGTCGGTCCGACAGGAATTAATATTAAGGATGTCATCGATAAGATAAATGAGGAGACGCAGATGTTCAAAGGTCTTAGTGTCCCCGTACGGATTATATGTGATCCTGAAACCAAGCAATTCGAGATATTCATTGAGACGCCCTCTACAGCATCGTTACTAATGAAAGAATTGGGGGCTTCTCAAGGAAGTTCAAACTGTATTGAAGAGAAAATAGGAGATTTAACATTGGAACAGATAAAATCAGTTGTAGAGGCCAAAAAAGACACATTTTTAGAAAAGACATATAAGGCAGCAGTAAAATCTGTTCTCGGTACCGCACTATCCGTAGGAGCTACTATAGAAGGAGAGGATCCTCGAACAATTCAGCAACGTATTGATAATGGAGAATACGACGAACAACTTGCGGAGGACTTATAATGAAGGTGGATGATAAATTATTAAAACAATCGCTTGATCTGGCAATTGATTTTTCAGTTCGAGAAAAAGAAGGTTATAAGCCAAAGAAAAGAAATTTTGATGAATCAGTAGATTTAATCATCAATCTTAAGGATATAGACTTAAATGATCCAAAGCAGAGAATTGATAAAGAACTTATCTTGCCCAATCCCGTCGCAAAAGAGAGGAAGTCAGAGTTGCTTGTAATCGCAACAGGCGAATTACTCTTACAAGCAAAGAACATGAATGTGGATACGATGGATGATGAAGAATTAGATAGGTTAAACGCACAAGAAAAAAAGGACAAGAAGAAACTTGTTAAAAAATATAAATTCTTTATTGTTCAAGACAGACTGATGCCCACTGTCGCGCGATACTTAGCACGATTTCTCGGTCCTAGAGGAAAAATGCCAAAACCTTTTCCCGATGGATACGGAATCGTCTCATCAGTGGAAGAGCTTGAAAACGCCATCAACAGATATAAACGAATTATCAGAATTCAAGTGAAGAAGACACCAATGGTCCAGGTGAAGGTTGGGAAAAAATCAATGGAGATGAAAGAGATTTTTGAAAACATTGAAACTGTGGTGGATTATATTGTTGACCAGATGCCTCATAAGTATAACAACATCCGAAATATGTATATTAAAACAACAATGGGAAAGCCTGTGAAAGTTGACGAGGAATTCCTTGAGGAGAAAGGTGAATAAAAAATATGATGTCAGAAAAAACGGTTCCTCAATGGAAAAAAGATGAGGTAAAGTATCTCGTTGATTTAATGAAGAAATATAGCAACATTATCGTAATCGATGTTTCACGTATTAACGACAGGCAAGTCCAAGAAATGCGCAAGATCTTACGAGGGGATGCGGTCATTCGGATGTCAAAAAAATCACTCCAACAAAGAGCTCTGGAAAAATATGCAGAGGAAAGTGGAAAGGAAAATCTAGATGAATTGCAAGAAAACATTCCCGGGCAATCTGCGCTAGTTTTTACGGATATCGATCCTTTTGAATTACGACGAATATTTTTGGATAATAAATGGATGGTCGCCGCAAAACCGGGACAAGTAACACCCGTCGATATCACTGTACCCGCCGGAGATACTGGATTACCCACGGGACAAGTAATCAGTGAGCTTAATATGACGCTGAAACTTCCTACGATGATTAAGAATGACACAATTCACATCCGAGAAGATACCGTTACCCATAAAGTAGGAGAGACCGTCTCGACCAAGGAAGCATCGGTGCTTAAAAAGTTAGGTATTAAACCTATCGAGTCCATCTTGGATATTCATTTCGCCTGGGCAGATGGAGATATTATTCCCGCGGATGTTATATACATGGACATGGTTGAGTTCAGAGAGGAGATTGCATCATGCTACATTACGGCGCAAACACTTGCTATTGAATTGGGGATCATGGATAAAGAAACGATCAAACCATTGACTCAAAAAGCCTATAGGGAAGCATTGGCATTATTATTTGAGATGCCCATCATAGATGAGACCTTTCTCGAAGAGTATTGTAAAAAGGCTCAGATAAATGCCAGTGTGGTGAACGCTATGGTTTTTGGAGAAGGCATCGCAACGCCACCGAGTGGAAAAGCAGAAAAAGTAGAAAAGGAAGAGGACAAAAAGGAAGAAGAGGAAGAAGAAGAAGTTTCTGGAATTGGGAGTCTATTCTAATTTGACTCAAACATAATATATTAAAAATTAAAAAATAAAAATTAGAGGAATAGAAAATGGAAAGTATTTACGCTGCGCTTTTGCTTCATAAAGCATCAAAAGATATTACAGAATCGGGTATTGAAAAGATTCTCAAAGCTGCTGGTGTAGACCCTGATAAAACTCAGATCACTAAACTTGTAGCTGGCCTTAACGAAACGGATATTGAAACTATTTTAAAATCCGCATCAGCTGCTCCAGTAGCATCAATGCCAGCTGCTGGTGGTGGAGGCGCTCCTGAAGCAAAAGAGGAAGAAGAAGCAAAGAAAGAAGAAGAGGAAGAAGAAGACGAAGAGCCAGCAGGTATTGGTTCTTTATTCTAAGATACCGAGATTTGCTCCACATATCTTGTTCGGATAGGCAATTACTGCCTTCTTATTTCCTTTATTCTTTCTTAAGGCATAAAAAAATTAATGATTATATTTTTTACTCTTTTTATCTTTTAGATAATTTCTATTAAAATCTGTAGGTTCTTTTTGCGAATGCGTTTTGGATAGCTAACATCAAAAGGTTTTTTTTTAATTCCATTTTATTAATATCAATATTATTTGTTGTTTGTAAAAAAAAATCAAAAAAAAATATTAATTGTTAACGCTATGACCTCTAAGTTTCTCCGTTTTTTCGCGCCGTTTGTAAAGGTGACTCCAGAGATAAAGGCGCCACAACGTGAAGTATCATTCAAAGAAAAGTTTATATGGACTGCAGTCGTGCTCATTATTTACCTTGTCATGAGTAATATCCCATTGTATGGCGTTCAGCTCGAGGAATCAGCAGATTATTTCTATTGGCTCCGTGTTATTTTGGCGAGTAATAGAGGAACCCTCACAGAATTAGGAATCGGCCCAATAGTGACTGCTGGATTGATTATGCAACTTCTCCAAGGTTCGAAGCTAATCAACGTCAATATGGCAGATCCTTATGATAGATCGATGTTTAGCGGGTCACAAAAGGTATTAGCAATGTTTCTCACGGTATTCAATATCATCGCATATCTTATGGGAGGTGCGTTTGGACCCGTGAACCAATTAGGAATTATGAATATTGTATTCATCTTCTTACAATTATTCTTTGCGGGCATTCTCATTATATTGATGGACGAATTGCTCCAAAAAGGTTGGGGCTTAGGAAGTGGTGTATCATTATTTATTGCCGCGGGTGTTGCGGGTCAGATATTTTGGAACGCATTCAGTTTTATTCAAGGTCCTGATGGTTTACCCCGGGGGATAGTAATCGCATTTTTTACCGCATTATTCGATGGCAATCCCGATACGGAGGTTGGAACTATTTTCTTGCGAGGAGAAACACAGTTACCGTCAATTCTGGGCGGAATAACGACGGTCATTATCTTTTTGGTGGTTATTTGGTTTGAGTCGACAAGAGTGGAAATCCCGTTGCAGTATAGGGGTTATCGCGGTTTTAAAGGTAAGTATCCTATGAAACTGTTGTATGTGTCTAATATCCCAGTTATTTTGGTAAACGCTTTATATGCGAATTTCTTATTCTTCGGACAAATCATTTGGAATTTTCATCAAGGATCCAACTTCTTTCTAAGTTTAATAGGGACTTTTGAAACTTCAGAAGCTGCGGGTACGCCAGGAGGGTATTTAACTCCTACGGGAGGTTTAATGTATTATCTCTCGCCTCCGCAAGGAATCGCCGCGTTACTCGCAGATCCATTGAGAGGCGTTATTTATCTGGGAATATTTATTGTTTTATGTATTTATTTAGGACGGGTGTGGGTGGAAGTAAGCGGTCTTGCACCCCGAGATGTCGCAGGTCAGATCCTTGATTCCGGAATGCAGATTCCAGGATTTAGAAGCTCTGAAAAGATTATAGAACGGATTTTAAAACGTTATATTCCTACTTTAGTTATACTGAACGGAATGATCATTGCCGTGTTGAGTTTCTTTGCAGATAGCCTTGGAGCCCTCACGTCCGGCACGGGACTATTAATTGCAATAGGTATCACGCACCAATATGCAGAAACCATAAGCAAAGAATTAGCTGCCGCGCAATATCCAGGCATGAGAGGGATGCTCGGTCTAGATTAAGAGAATTTTATCAATATATTTACTAATTTTCTATTTCCTAAGGTTTCTAGTATCTAAACCAAATTATTTCATATGGTTTTATTAGATCTTTAACAGAGGGCATAAATAAAATAGAATTTAGGTTTTATTGATATCTTTTAACCTATCACTCAAGCTACTTTTATTTATTTTATTTTTTAATTCGTTCATCACGGGAACACGCTTGAGATCTCTTTCGTCATATCCGGATTTTTCCAATTTTTTGGTTAACTTAGAATTTGTCTGTAATGAGTTCACAAATGTATTAGCTTTTGCAGATTGCGGCGGTATAGAAGTAGAGGTTTTTTGCTGAAATTCAGACAAAATGCGTTCTTTCGCCTTTTGTCGATTTGGTGTTTTCTTTGAAAAGTTTACATCCTCATACGAACAGAAGATAAATCTCTCATTCTCCTTAGAAAATTGCGCACATCTCCGACAATAAAGACTTTGATGATAAAGATTCGTCTTAGGACACAATACCAAATCAATAATAACTTTTTTCGGTTTTACATTAATTTTTTTAATTTGCATGTATATCCCTTAAAATCCTATAAAATTAGATACGTCTATCAATTACATCAAACGAGAGGAGACATATAAAGTTCGGTTTTTCCTATATCTCACGCGAAAAGAATAAATTTGAAAACTAATTTGGTAGATTCTTCTAATAAAGGAAAATTTTTAATTTGTTTATCATTACATACATTTAGAGATATGTTATCATTGATGATTATTTTCCAAGCGGGTTCGATCAATTGGATTACAGACCCACCAGGGTCGATGTTTTTTATACTTTTGTTAGCATGTGCCATCGCACTCGTTAGCGCAGGTCTTACAAAATGGCTTGTCGATACTGACGAGTTAGAGCGTAAGCAGCGTCAAATTAAGGCACATGAAGAAAAAAAGGAGCAAATCATTGAAATCGCGGAAAAAGATCCTCATAAATACCAGAAATTACGAAAACGCTGGGAACGCAAGGATGAAATGCTCAAGAAAACCCAGCAAAGTATAGCTATGCAACGATTAAAACCAACATGTATTACATTTCTTCCGATGATCATCCTCTTTGCTGTAATCAGAGGTCTTTTTGGGAATGAACCCGTCGCCTTAACGGCCATGAACGCGAATGATGTTCCCCTACTTGGTGGCATTCTTGCCTCCGAAACTGGTGCAGAAGCTTGGACAGCTTTATTCTATGGAAGCATTAGAGCCATAGGGTCGACAGCTGGCTGGATTAATTTTACCGCATGGTATTTCTTATGCAGTCTGGGCATTAACACACTGGTACAAAGATTGCTCGGTTTGCAGACCCAGAGCTCTGGCGGTATGGAACAAATGATGGGGGGAAGTAAGGCAAAAGCACTAGAATTTCCGGACGTTTAAGCATTAAAGTCTTAGATTATTTTCTCAATTTGCTTCCCATTAATTTTTATTGAGAACATTTCAATAATCTATTTATTTAAATCTTGCTGCTCAAAAATCTACATTATTCCTAAAATAATAACCTCAAAATTTAAAAAAATACTTTAATCTATTCCAACTCAGAAAAATATTGATGAGGAGGTATTCCGTGTAATAAAGCCGTATGTAATAGAAGAATATTCATTTCCTCAGCACGTTCTACTCCTGCCCGCGTAATTTGTCTCATATTATCCAAAGATTTTTTGAGTGAGAAATGTTTTTGATGGAATTGACCAAAATATCCACCATAAGCTAAAAACATATTAAGCATAATTTCCAAATCCTCATCAGAATACTTTCTCGAACATTCCTCACATGCTGGGATAGGGATGAATTTAGATGTATATGTATTCATTGGATTGTCAATCTTATTATTGCATATTCCACATATATTATTCTGTTTCAAGATTTTTGATACAGATTTCATGTATCCTCTTCTGAATAGAAGTATTTAAACTAGGAGAATTTTAGGTTTTTTTACCGTAAGATGTTTTAAATATAAAAATCAAACAAAAGTTCAAAAATAGAAGAGAAAAAAGATGCTTAATTGGAATGGGGTTGATTTGTTCCCGTACAACTCGGACCGCCTAAAGGTTTTAGATTCTCTTTAAGGAGATGTTCAACATTTTCTTTTAAACTTCCCTCTACTCCCTGATAAAGGTTAATGCCAACTTGTAAAAACCCCATGTAGGGTCGACCCCCAATTCCACCGACAATCATATCAGTCACGTTTTTATCCTTCATATTCAAAACAGGCTCCATGCAGCTGGAATGGCCATCATTTTTAATCGCAAATTCCTTTGAAAGTGTCTTATCTTCGTCAACAAGAACACCCACAAAATAATTGCAGTGTCCAAAATGATTTGAAATTTTATCCCCTAATTCAGGACCATCCGAGGGGATACCAATAATTCTTTTCATTCTTAATTACCTTTAATACTGGTGTTTTTGTGTTTTCTAACAATTTCACTTTGAATTTGGAAATATTTCAAAAAAAATATAGTTTGGGCTTTTAGAATAAAAATGAAGGAATAATATGAGGGTGATATGTAGGTATATATGAAGATATATACAAAACCAAATGAAATAAACCTTTCACGAACATTTTTTCATAAAAAGTAAAAAATTTGAACTACAATGATTTTTCAATTTTAAAAAAAAGATATCATAACAATTAAAGCAATATAGGGATGAAAATCAACTGTTCAGTTATTTAGAGTTGACTCATAAGTTTGAATCGCGGTATATTGATGCTCTTGTGGGAGGAAATATCAAAAACGAGCCTAAATTATTTAAAGAGCGCTCTCCAATACATCATTTAGAGCGATTGAAGTCGCCTCTAATTATTTTTCAAGGTGGAGATGATAAAATTGTTCCCCCCCAAGAATTCTCGGGAAATGGCAAAAATTCTCACAGAAAAAGGGATCCCAAATCAATATATCAAATATAAAAAAAAGGCGCACGGATTTCGAATACGCGAAAATAAAATTGATTATTTGAGAAAGGAATCGGTTTTTTTATCGCAAAATATTTAATCAAATAAAGAATAAAAAGAAGTTTTTATAGTAAGAAAAAAGCGCAGCGAGAGGGATTCGAACCCCCGCATGGATTACCCACACTGGCTTTCTGGATATTTCCAGTTTCCAGGCCAGCGCTCTACCAGGCTAAGCGACCGCTGCATAAAAAGGAAAAGATTCTGATTTATTTTTAAAAAGTTCTCACAATAACCTATCTAATAGGAACTTCAACTCTACTGTCTAATAGGTCTTCCAAGTCTGCATCTTTTATTGCGCTGAGAACATCTTCATGTTTCGCACCCTTCTTGATATCAATTACCTCATCAATAGGTTCAATATGTTTATAGTTCACTCTTCTTCTCTTAACTTTTGTCCCATCGATAAGAAGATAATTTTTGTCTACAATATCAACAATTACGCAATAATGGGCAGCTTCACGACCCATTGTTTTCACGCAGACTCTTCCAATGTCGTATACACTCATATCCAATTTGTCACCAAATTTTTTAATTCCATTATCATACTAGTCTCCACCAGTCTGATAACGTTATTTGTTAACCTTAGAAATTATTGATTTCTAAAAAAATTATTGGATTATTGCTTATGATTAGGGCTAAAGTTCTTTTGGTCTTTTCTATGATTAGATAATAATATTAATATGATGAGAAATTATATTATGAATAATTAAAGCATTTTCAGGTGAAAATATGGTCAGTAAAGGTATGAAAAATGTAATAAAATTGCTTAAAAAATTTCAAGATATGACTGAAGAGACAACTGTTGAATCAACGAGAAAGGGATTGGAACAAATGGGGGCAATGAATAAAATTCCAGATGACATCCGGTGTGAAAAAGTGGAGATAAATGGTATAGACGGAGAATGGATAAAAGCTCCCGAAATTAAACAGAATAAGGTATTATTATATTTACATGGAGGCGCATTTGTAGCGGGATCTATAAATACACATAGAGATCTGATTTCTAGGATCTCGCGGGCAGGAAACATAAAAGTGATAGCAATCAATTATCGTTTAGCACCAGAGCATCCATATCCCGCCGGCTTAGAGGATTCATTCAATACCTATAAGTGGCTTATTTCTAAAAAGAATTATAATCCACATAATATAATAATAGGAGGTGATTCAGCAGGAGGTACCTTAACAATATCAACGTTAATCAAGATTAAGAAGGAACAGCTCCCTTTTCCCGTGGCGGCATTCTGTCTATCTCCTGCAACTGATATGACTGGTTCAGGTGAAACATACACAACAAAAGCAGATCTTGATCCTTTTCTTACACCTGAACTGGGAGATCTCGTCTTAGAGAATTATTTGAAGGATGCTGATCCCGAAGACCCCCTAGTGTCGCCTCTCTATGCCGATCTTGAAGGGTTGCCCCCAATTTATATTCAAGTCGGAACTTCAGAAATCTTGTTAGATGACTCAATCAGAATCGCTAAGAAATTGGAAGATGCTGGGGTAGAGGTAGAATTGGATGTCTGGGAAGATATGATACATGTATTTGCTGCATTTGCCGCTTTTGCTCCAGAAAGTCGGGAAGCAATCGAAAAAATTGGCAAATTTATCAAAAAACATACTTAATAAACTAAATTCTCTATTTTTTTACTTGATATCTTCATTCTCTAAATATTCTATTATTTTTTCAATGACATCTTCTACAGAATGAGTTCCCGTGTCAATAATTAAATCAAACACCTCATCTCTGTTCTGCTTATCCGTGAGATCTATATCATAGAGCTCGATAAAGCGTTGAATCTCAGAATTTTCCCGTGATTTGGTTTCTTCTAATTTTTCCTCAAAACCAGAATTGTCTCGATCAACCATCCGTTTCACTCTCGTCTTAAGCGGAGCTTTTAGGAGGATTTTACAATCTGCTCGATCTTTAAGAAGATATGCGCTTAGGAGACTGTCAATGACAATCTTATCTGTATCCTTTGCAACTTCAATCACCTTCTTATCTAAATCTTTATCAATTTCGGGATGGTCTTCCACGTATTTTGAGAATTCTTCTAAATTCATACCAAATTCTTCTGCAAGGTCTCTGAATGCTTCTCCAGTGGAATAATACTCTAAATTAAGTTTTTCAGCTAATTTTTTTGCTACAGTGCTTTTGCCAGTACCATGAAATCCACCTATAGCTAAAATCATTTTCGAAGGAATAACACAATGGAATAGTTTTTGTGCAAATAAAGGTATCTATCTAAAAAAGAGTTCTGGATAGAAAAGGAACTTAGAAAAACAAAGTCAATAAAAGTGTAGAAGGGATTGGACTATATTATCTTTGATAAAAAGAGATTGGAACGGGTTAATTAACGCCTAATTTGTTCTTGAATAAGTCGCTGTAAACATTTTGCACAATATCGTCCACTTTCTAGGCGTGTTGGTCTTCGGTCTGTTTTATTTGTTTTCTTCATCTTAGAAGGTCTTTTCCTTGGGACAGATTGCAATGGTTTTTTGCAAATTGCGCATTGTGCTCTACTCGGTCGTTTTCTCCAATAATGTTTTTTATTCTCATTTCCGGGAGTTCTAACATCCTTACGCTTCTGGCTCTTCGATCTCAAACCTGGTCGCGGCATTTTACTCGTCCATTCAATTGATTTTATAATTCAAAAAAGAATCGAAACTTAATTAATTTTTTTGTTTCTTCTAAACTTTAAGGCTGAGAAGATATTGAAATTCTTGAAAGAGATCATATAAATGATTTACTACTTTTTCTTGGTACTCCCGATTTGTTTTTAACGTTTCTATGTGAGCAGTCACATGTTTATAAATTTTGGTTATTTTTTGGGAAAGATTCTGTAAACCAGGAAATGTTCTTGTTTTTTCAATAAGTTCTTGAAACAAATTTAAAATAAATGACTCACCAATAGAGATTTCTAACTTTATCGCATCCATTAAAGTGATAAAAGAGCTCGTGATTTCAGAGGTAATTCCTGGGATATGAAGTATAGAAGATTTTAAAAGGCTTCCATACCGATTATTTGTATTAATCTTGTGTTGATAGGAAGCTTTCGCTAAATTTAATTCTGAAATCTTATCTATAGTTCGTATAGCTTTATTATATTCATGGATATAATTATTTTTCTTAATAAGGTCGGAAAAAATAATGTTCCTTTGTTTGAGCGCAATTTTAATTTGTAAGAGTTCATAAACCGCATTCTTAAAAGATTTTTGGAAAAAATCAGCATTTAATTGTCCTTTTTGATATTTCTCATCCAGTTTATTTATAATGCTAATATTTGCGAATAATTCAGATTCTAATTGCGAGACTGATTTCTCCCGATAACTCATAAAATAATCTTAGTTAGAATTGAATAAAGTTGTTATAAAAGTGGTCTTCTAAGTTTATAAAGTTTAACTAAAAAAAACGGGACGTAAGAAATAAAAGAAGACCGCGACTAAAATCGAAATGATGAATGAAGGAATTAGCACTCTCCACGTAGAGGAATTTGATAATTCTCGGATTGCGACCGTTATTAAGATCGGTACCCAAATAGCAAGTACTAAGCCATCCACAGTATATAATACAATCCATATATCTGATTCAATCATCGCAGAAAATATTGAAGGGTCCAGTAACCCACTCACACTGAGCGAAATATTAGGAAATCCAATCAATACGACGAGAAAGTTGATGAAATTTGCAATTAAGAAGGGGAAAAATGCACAAAACATCACTTTTGATTTATAAGCCTCTTGTTTTTGTAATAATGTTCCTCCCTTATAGATACTGAAAGGACTTAATTCACGATCCTTAAATTTTTTGCCCTCCGAAGGAGTTGTCCCAAAGCGAGATTCAATTCGTTCTGTAAATCCAACGGAGTAATTTGCTCCTAGTGTATATAACCAGATGAGGAATTTATAGAATAAGAATTGAAGTATCAAACCAAATAAAAGAAAACCAAGGAAAAAACTTAAATCATACACAAAAACCCATAAAGCAAAAGGAGGAGATACTCCTCCAATAGAAATAAACTGAAAATGAATTGTAAACGCCCATCCTATTAATGCATACATTAATGAGTTCATTAGAAGAATAATATATCCGGGAGCTGACTTTCTTAGGTGATTAATATCCCAAAACGCACGAGCAGGATTAATTAAAAGGTAAAGAAATTTCAAATACCATGGATAAGGATTAGTCCATTCTTCTTCGATGCGTTTAAAGATAGGAACCTTCTCTACTTGTTCAGCTCTTAATCTTTTACCACAAAATGTGCAAGCAAAGGAGTCCGAGCGATTTTCGTTCCCACAGCGTGGGCAGCGTTGAATAGCTGTTGACATAATTTGAAAACTTAGTAGTTTATATAAATAACATAAAATTTACAAATAAAAATTTTTCTCGTTCTGGCTTAAATTTTTAGAAAATATTGTTCTAAAATTATTCGTTTATCCTTTCATATTCAATAATCGAGAATTTGTCTTTCTTGTGAATATGATATTCTCTTTCTGTAAATAATTTTAAGAGTTCCATATTGGTTTTTGCATGGCTAGTTATCTCTAAAACCTTGATTTTAGATGATTCAGGAATGAATGCCATAAGGGGTATCAATTGATCACTTAGATATTCATCAACGGGAATTTCACTGTTAATATATTTAATTATCTTATTTGCCGCCATTTTACCAACCTTTTCCGACGAGACATGTTTTTCTCCGATAATCGTTCCCGAAGAAATTATTGCGCCCGTACTGGAACGAGCCCATAATGAAAGTCCGACTCCAGTACTATATGCATTTACATAATCGTAGATAATATTTGCGTTAATATCTAACTCTTTTCTAATAGTGCTCTCAGCAGATGTTTTAATCCGTTCAGCGACATTAGCATTTGAGAGTGTCTTAGTAGAGGCGATGCGTCCTTGGATGAGTTTTATCTCTCCGAGTTCAGTTAAATTGATAGGTTTCATTTGATCTTGAGGAGGATGGATAATACAACGCGTTTGAGCGCCTCCTTTAGGGTAAAATCCATATTTCTCGATATCTATTTCAATATTATATCCCAAATTTCTATAGATCTGGTAGGTTACATTATTCAGATAATGAAGACCAGGAGCCCATTTTCCCAAGGTTCCTCCCCCGTTGAGATAAATATTAACCTGTGAAGGTTTAGAGAACTTCATACATGCAATTTGTAAAGGTTGTATCAACAACCCAATACTAGCTGCTGTTCGAATATCCACATTAATTTGTTGCTTCAATTTTTCAGTGTTTGGTTGGAAAGTTATTTCTTTTGTACCTACAGAGCATTTGCTTAGTTTACTATTGGTCAATTTAGCCAATGTTTTCAGACCTAAAACATGTTGAAGGCGTAATCCTGGTTTGGATCGATTTGCTCTTATATTAAACACCTTAATAGGCTGGTTAAAGAGGATGGAAAATCCCGCGCTTAATCTCAATATTGACCCACCGCCTTCCCCAAAGGAGCCATCAATCTCCATTAATTCTTTTTTTTTAGTCATTTTTTTCATTGTTTCTATATAATTCTTGTATTCGCTCTATTCCATCGAATTCTTTTATTTTTTCTAATACCTCATTAGGAATTAGAAGTCTATAATTTTTATTATTCTTAGTTATTAATTTTCGTATATGGGTGCCGCTATATTTATTTTTAAAGATGGTTATCTTTTTTGATAATTCATATCCTTCATTTTTGAACAATTCGCGAACCCAATCACTATTAGAGTAAACGATATCAAAATTTCCCACGATTGAAACAAGATGATCCACCCATTTCTTCGCATTAAAAATATCTGGGACGTAATAAATATTATATTTATCTTCACTAATCGCTCTCTGTTTGAGGGCCACCTTGAGAAATTGTTTGCGCTCTTCTTTAGTAAATGGATTATCCTTAGTATGTGAAATTTGGGAACTTCCAATAGCGATCTTAAGGAAATTATAATCTTCAAAAATTCGATAGATTACATGGATGTGTCCGTGATGGAGAGGCTGAAATCTACCCACAAATAATGCTATATCACCATTACTTCTCTCTTGATGGTTTTTTTTGGCCTCAAAAAGGGAATTTAAATCTGACTCCAATAATTCTTTCCAAATCTCTTCTGAATAGTCCACTAACTCTTTTTCTTCAAATATTTTCTGGAGGCCTGAAGGGGAATAAAACCTGCTCTCATTAATATCCAGTTCTTCTTCATTTGGTTCCAGTTTCACCTCAGCTTTAGCAACTCCCACAAATATATAGGCGACTTCGCGTGATAATTTATCCTTCTCTGATTTAAAATCATAAAAATTTAGTTTAATAAGATCAGTTGATTTTAACCCGAATTCTTCTTCCAACTCTCTATATGCATTTTGCTTTATTTTTGATAGATCTAAATTTTTCTCATATACCACATGTCCACTAGCAGAATCCGTGTAATAGCCAGGATATGTTTTTTTATTCTTCCCTCGTTTTTGAACTAAATATTCGATCTGGTCTTTTTGGTTTTTTTTAATAATAAAAATTCTCACAATCAAATGAGGGATTCCTTTTTTATGTGCTTCTGTTCTGTTAACTGGGAAGATGTGTTTAGAGATTTGACCAGAATGAAGATATTTGATTTCATCCTTCTTGATACATGCTAAAGTCTCATCTTCCACTTTCCATCACTTCATTCAAATTGTAATTCAATATTATCTCCGGAGGAGATATTCAAATATGAGGAGGCATTCCCTTGATTAAGAGAAATTTCAAGATAACCCGTAGATCCTTTTAGAAATAATAAAGAATGCTCCGGTACTGCTCCGAAATGGGATGTGAATTTCCCCCATTTTTTAGAATTCTCCTTTAATAGCGAGATTTTCTGATTCTCTGATAAAATGATATCGGTTCCCTCGACTTTACTTTGTTTGATAGCGATATTTGTAGTTATATTCCCAAAATCATCAACATATTGGACAGTGCATGTGATTTTTTTTTCCTTTTTATTGATCTCGAACGGTATGTGAATTCCTTGTAAATTAAATGGATCAAGAGCAGATCCAAGCTCTTCTAAGAGTACTCCTGAATGAATATGCGCCGCCACAGGGCTCATAATATCCCTTCCATGAAAGGTATTTGAAACCGGATTATGAAAAAATTGCTCATTTTTGACTATATAACACTCTTTAATTAACTCTTCTAATGCTGTGGGAAAAATTCCATTATCAGGCCCTACAAAAAAGTACTTATCGGCAGTTTCTATCGCGACAATACCGCGTGGACTGCCAACTCCGGGATCTACTACTACAACAAACACTGTCCGTTTCGGAAAATATGAATAGGTTGACTTAAGCAGATAAGCAGCTTCAATGATGGAAAATGCCTTTGTAGTATGAGAAATATCAATAATTTTGAGCTCTGGATTAATATCTAAAATAACTGCTTTCATAGCTGCGACATAATGAGAACCTCGTGGTCCAAAATCCGTTAATAAGGCAATTATACTCATAAGAATATTATGAAGAATTTAATTAGCTCCCATTATTTATTTTTATATTTCTGATCAACGGTATAAAAGTCGTTAAGAGCTTTTGATTTCAAACGGTACTCCTCTTCTTTATCAAACTGGACTAATTCCTTCGACAATTCACTTGCTTCTCTGTATAAAGTATATGCTTCATGAAAGTCCTCGTTCCTTAAGGCGTCTCTGGCTTTTTGGACAATTTTATCACGTCGGCGTGAGAGATCGGGGATTTTTTGACAGAATGAAGCACGTTCCTTCAATGTCTTTGTAATTTCATAATCTTCTCCCAATAGCTCTTCTGATACCTCTTCGGCTTTACTATAATTCTTTGCGGCTTTTTCAAACTCGTTTTCTTTTAGGAGTTTTTCTGCCTCTTTATAAAGTTTCGAGATTTTGATGTGATCCTCATCCTCAACTCTTTCGAGCAATTCTTGGGCAAGTTTTCTGTCTTTTTTACTCCCTGATAATAATGATTTGGTTCTATTAATTATGCTTTGTTTGATTGTTTCTGGATTTAATAAGTCAATTAATGGTTCCAAGATTGCTTGATACACTGCTTTTAACTTTTGTTCGAACTCCTCTTGCTCCATATTCAACAAATCTAGGTCCTCAAGCTCTTCTACAGCATCTTTCAATAAAGGTCGAAATTTCTCCGGTTTTTCGTTATCCTCTAAAAGTAATCCAATAATTATCCCAGATGCTTTAATCTTGGTTTTACCAGAAAATCTAAAAATATAGGAAAAAATTTGATGATCTCCAATCTTTAAAAATGAGTAGTCGTTCCTTTCAAGGTCAAGGTTTAATCTTAAAAAGAGATTACTTGTAATTTCAAAATCCTTACCTTCTTGATCTTTAAAAAATTTCCCAAGAACTTTATAGTCTGAATCGAAAGGAAGGACAATAACAAAGGTTCCTTTAGGCATTATTTTTCACTTTTTTATGACGAAATTTAGTAATTAGTTGTATTTCAAATAAGCTACTTACATTTATTAAATATAGATAATATTAGTTTCTTTTTTAGAATATTTAATTAGCTGGAATTTAAAGTCGTATAAAAATTGATAAAAATCGATTTAAAAGCATAATCTAGGCAGTTTAAGTGTCTCATCTATATAAATAGTAAAAAATTCAAATAAAAGCCTCCCTCGGGGGAAAATAAAAATTGTTTAAAAAAAGTTATACATCACAGCCGGTAAGGATTCGATTAGTCTCTTCGCGGATACTCTGGATGATAGTTAAAAGTTGGGCATAATACAAATTATCGGAAACAGTCTTTTGGGCTTTCTTGATAGTGTCAATCGCTTTCTTCTCATCTTCTAAAATTACCTCAATAGATTTGTTTTCCCATAAATCTTCGATTTTCTCGTTTAATTCATCGGAAAGTTCCTGCATACTCTTATTGGATTGGACACGGAACTGTTTCAACGCTTCAACAATCAGTCTGACGTTCTCAGTTAAGCTTACAATTTCTTGGGAAAATTTATCACTCATTGCATTTATTGACTCATTCATCGACTCAATTTGAGAGATGGTCCCATCAAGACTCTGCATAATTTGATTGATTTTATCAATCATTTCTCCAAGAAGCTTTTCCATTTCATCACTCATTTATCTTTCACCTTTAGATTATATTTAGTTTATATATTATTCTTCCTCAGTGGTTTGTTCCACAACTTGAGTTTCTTGTCTCTGTTTCAAATTTTTTACAGATGAGATCGCTTCTGATAGGAGCAAATTGACCGTATCTTGATTTAAAACTTCCTCTGCTAGTTTAGAAAAGTTTTCCATATCAGACATCATTTTTTTTAGATTTTTCAATCCTAAACCCTCTTGGACGACCTCAATTTCTTTCTTTGCTCCCTC
Organism: Promethearchaeota archaeon; assembly: GCA_014730295.1. The sequence goes on from WJIN01000328.1 coordinate 28,998, forward strand.
TCCAATCTCTGAAATTACCTCTAAATGCTTCGTCTGTGCGACCGTTATTTCTTGGGCAAAATTTTCCATCTTTGTATTAAGATTGGTAATCTTGTCTTCTATGTTTTGATTTAGACCATCAAGCGAGTTCTTCAGACCTTGAATAGCCTTTCCTAACTGTGCTATACGACTATATATGTTTTGAAGCAAATCCGTTAACATTTCTGCCATTTAAATCACCATTCTCGAGTTTTTCACTTTAATTATTCTTTTTTTTCTCTTACGAACTAAATAAAAGATTACTTCTTTAATCTTTTCGAATTCGTAACAAATTGTTTAATAAAGATGTAAGGAAACATATTTATATTTTTTTAGTTCTATAAACTCACTCTAAGATTTGAAATTCAGGGGATTGATAAATTCCAAGAATTTATAGGAACTCATCCGAAGGTAATGATAAAACAGTCAGAGCAATTATCTTACACTTTGCATATATTTTTAGTTTTTGTCTCAATATTGGTAAGTGTTAAGATTTTATCAAAAAATCCTTTCAAATCCAAATGAAATTCATTGCGGGGTCCGAAGGTATCAACAAATCTATTTGAGATATATAATTTTAAATTCTTTCTCTCAATAATTTCTGCATATTTAGTGTCTGATCCTAAATATGAATTTGATGAATGCGAAATTACGGTGAGATTTGGACTATAAATTGCCGTGCATCCTTCTTGGATAGTATCAACATCTAATAATAAAGAATCGATTCTATGTTCTTGGATATATGTTTTCGCAGATTTGGTCAGTGTTATTGACATAGTTTAATAATAAGATATGCTCCCGGGGGGATTTGAACCCCCGATTTCCCGGTAAATTGGAACTCAATTATACACTCAGGTTTTTACTATTATGGACACGATTAAATGGATGTATGTCCATCGGCCATTTATAAGACCTGCGCTTGTCGATCAAGACAAGAAACCTATCGCTTGTTAACCAAGCTAAGCAACGGGAGCAAATGATTTTTATTTTTAGATAACAGCTCTGAGGAGATCTCTCAACATCACCTATCTCAATTGGGTATCTATACTAAATCTATTTTGAGATATTGGAGCTGTAATCCAGTATAAATTATAAAAAATACTAAACCATAAAAATTTTTTTGTTAAAATGAACCTAAAAGAGGTTATATAGGAAATTTGGAAGAAAGAGAAAAGGTTATTCTTCTTTATCTAAATGAGAACTAATCAGATTCAAAACCCATCGTTTAATCTGCATTAAATTTTTTAGTAATCCGGGAACCCGTTCTTCTGGAAATGGTTCTTCGGGAGGTAGATTTTGAGCTGTTGCCATCCATTTATTTAATGCCAGTTGGACAAGTCTTGCCCCCTCAGCTTCCATAAATAAAGGAACTACCGCAGCTGATTCTCTTGCATCCCCGATGGCAAAATATATCTTACGATTAATATCTTTCAACATCACCAGATTGGCACATTCATCAATTTTTCGTTCTACTAATATCGATTTTAAAAGTTGGGTTTTAATTTCTTTTTCTTTATTATTGAATCTGGTCTTTCGTTCTTGCAGTAAGGGGAAAATCGTATCGGTTAATCTATTTGCATGTTCATCATCATTATAATAGCACACTGCATTCAATTGATCGTCTAAATTTTCGATTGAGAGAAAAGTTTTATTTTTTGAATATAAAATCGCTCTTGATCCCTTTTTAAAATCTTGATATAACTTCATAAAAACACATCGCGTTCCCACATTATTCGCGGTATGATATGTCAAATCAAACAATTCTCTGTGAGTAAGAGGCTCAAATGGTTCATTAATCTCTTCAGTTAGCCATTCTCTTGAAATTACATTTTCAAACTGATTCAAAAGTCTGTTTTCCATGGTTTATACTAAATATTGTGATAATTAGTTAAATATCTAATGAAAATCTTGTTTTAAAAATTCTAACTGTTTTTAATAAAATATAGTTAGAATAATTTTAAATTTTTATATTAGTTGCAATTTTCATTTCTCTATGAGTCTATTGAGAGAAGGTTAATAAAGGATTTAACTTTTAATTTGCTGGTATGCTTTTTCAAGCCGAGCAACTGCTTTATCAATATCTTCTCGGGTGGAGCCAATCGCAGCATTCATTACGATATATGGTGTTGAATATCCATTTACGCAAGTTCCAAATTCTTTTTGGTTTGGATCATATACTCGTGGACCAGTTACCCGTAGATTATACAAGGCGCCCCCTAAGGCATATAATTGGTTCTTTTTAAGGGTATTGAGAGTCATCGCTACAGCCACGGGATTAAAGATATCCATAATTTGTTCATTTATCTCTTTAGCAAACGAGGAAAGTCGCTCTTCTAGGTAATTTCGGTTTTCTTGTTGATTTTGGATCAGTTCTTTATATCCTTGTAGCCCTAAGGAAAGCATTGATATGAGAAAATTTATTACCGGAGATGCTGAAGCTCTTCCAGGATAAGTCTGACTGATGGTCTCGATCTTGTCTTTTTCGGGTGAAGCGATGAGTGCACCGCCAACGGGACTGAGAAAATTTTTATCTGTAGATTGAATAATTGCATCAACTCTGCCCGCATCAATTGCAGATCTAATCATTTTCATCCATTCAGGACTTTGAACACCATACGCATTAATGATTATATGGACGAGATCCTTCTCTTTCGCAAATTTGCTGATACCTTTAACATCATCGGCTTCTCTTGGAGGAAAAAAACTCGTAAATGAAACGATGGCATAGCATTCATCTTCATATGCGTCTTGTATATCTTCGAGTGGGATTCTAACCGCATCTCCAAAAATTGTACCTTCAACTATTTTCGGTTCAAGCCCGAGAAATGAAATGGATTTTAAGATGGAATTATGGTCGAGTCTCGGTAAGAGTATTTTTCTTTTGTTTCGAAGTTCTCCCTTGTTCCAGTCTGGTTTAAATGCTGATAATGTGAGTGCTAAAGACATACCGGTTGCGATTGGGGTGATAATTGCCTTTTTGATATTAGGAAGACCACATTTTCTCAGAATATCCCGTGCCAGGTAATTAGTGATTTCATACATTATCGAGCCGCCCGGGGCTTTTGGTTGAGGGGCTGTAAGAAATCCACTCCGTCCTACACCATGACAGAACCCTCCAGAGGTTTTCAAGCTAAGTTTTGAGGCGATCCGGGCCTCTCGTTCACCAACTTGGGAAGCATTTTGGTCTTTATCAGTGTCCATATTTGCTAATATTTGCAATAAGAATTCTATTTGTTCATCTGTCCATCCTTCATTAGGGACTGCTTTTTGTTCAAACAATATTCTTATCGGATCAATATATTGATTGAGAACAAGCTGCCCCCTATTAAGCATATTTTCTGGAATTTTTGAATTTTTAAAAAATTTAACGATATTATTTAGATCAACCAAAAACAATCACCAAATCCATTTTTGAGATATACTAATTTCTAATAATATAATTCAATAAGACTTAATCAAAATTAACTATTCGTATGAAATTCTAAAAAAATCAATAAAAAGAAAAGGAAATCTTAGTAGGAAAGCAATTAATAAATTTTTTTATATTCATCCAATATCTTATTTGCGACATCTTGAGTGCTTCCGAATTTCCCTTCTTTTCTGAATTTGGGCGGAACAGCATCTCTCGGTAAATATTTCCAACTTTTTTCGGGATTTTGTCCACCAATAAGAGTATTTTCAATCGCTTTCATTAAATTGCGTGATTCCTGGGTATAATTTAAATAATCTAACATTAAAACAGCAGAAATTACGGCGGCAATTGGATTAGCAACTGGCTCACCTGCATAATTTTTTCTTTCCAATACTGCGGGAGCAGAACCATGTGTCGGTTCAAAATATGATGTTTTTGGACCATATACACCAGATCCAGCAACACCCAAACCTCCAACAATTTCAGCAGCCTCGTCACTTAATATATCTCCCATCATATTGGGAATAACTATGGTATCATGATAATCTGGATACCTTATAAGTCTTCTTGCAAAATCATCCACAATATATGTCTCAACTTCAATTTGGGGGTATTCTTCTTGCGCAATTTTCTTTATTCTATTGATAAACATTTGATCCTGTCTGCGTAAAACATTTGGTTTGCAAACTATTTCTAATAATCCTTTGCCAATTCCTTCACTTTTCCTTTTAAGGCATAGATCGCAAGCAGCTCGACCAATTTTATCTGTGGCTTCGGGAGAAATTATTCGCAAGGCGTATATCGCTTTAGCGGTCCATCGTTCGATATCAGCATCATATATTAAACCTTTTTTGATTAATTTTCTTAATTTTCCCTCCTTTCCGGCTGCAGCATACATTCCTTGAGTTGTTTCCCTAACAAAAGTATAATCCACTTTCTCAATCAATTCTGTTTTTAGCGTGGTATCCATACCCTTGAAATATTTGATTGGTCGTACATTAGCGAAATTTCCTAACCCCCATCTTAAATAGGCTAAAACTTGAACGGCAGACTCTTCAGTAGCGCCAAATAATATCGCATCAGCATCATCGACAGCTCTTTTTGTTTTTTCCGGAAACGCATTGCCATGGGTTTCAATTGCATTTTCCCCACAAGGCATACTAGTGATATTTAAACCTGCAATATTCATACCTTTTAGAATATGTATCGCAGCATCAACAACAATAGGTCCTATTCCGTCACCCCCCAAAGCAATGATGTTTTTCTCTAATTTTTTTTTATTGGGGGATTTTAAGACAGTGTTATAGTTATTAATTATAAACTCACCTTAGTAATAATAAAATTTATAAAAATATAAAATGTTTAAATCCATTCAAATTCTATTTTTGATTTCTTTTAGTAATTTTTTTTCTAATCCTCCTTGTTTTAATATATCAAGTAGGATTGGATGGATTTTCTTACCGTAAAACTCTTTACCGCTTGTTTTATTCAATATCTTTGCCTTGGGAATATTAATATAGATTTGATCTCCCGCTTCAAATTGGGATCGAATTGTTTTTATTTCTAGCACTGGAAGTGCTCGAGCAATTGAGGACCTATAAAAAATTCTTGCAAAGGATTCTGCAATAATCGCTCTAATTCCTTTTGCCTGTAAGATCATTGCAGCAGATTCACGACTAGAACCACATCCAAAATTTTTTCCTGCAACAATTATATCACCATCCTCCACTTTTTCTGGAAAATCATGAATCAGAGATTCACAGGTGTGGTTTATGGTCTCTTCTAAATTATCAAGATATTTCCCAGGAGAGATTACATCCGTATCTACATTATCGGGAAAGACCCAAACTCTTCCCTCGATTTCATCTTCATATTCTTTAATTACATCGGTTCCAATAAATGCCATTTTTTTTCAACACCTAATTAAAATCTCTCGGATCGGTAATTACCCCGGTTAAAGCGGAGGCAGCTACTGTTGCTGGGGATCCAAGGTATATTTCAGAGGCTGGACTTCCCATGCGCCCTTGAAAGTTTCTATTTGAACTAGAGATACATTTTTCACTCGGAGCGAGCACTCCTCCATGAGCCCCAAAACATGCCCCACAATTCGGGTTCGTAATAATTGCTCCAGAATTGATTAATATCTCAGAAAGTCCACTCTTAGCCATGCTTAGCCATATTTCTTGTGAAGCAGGAGTTATTATCATTCTTACATCATCGTGGATTCTCTTTCCTTTTAAAATCTTCGCGGCTATTTCCATATCCTCATAACGACCGTTAGTGCATGATCCCAAAAAAGCTTGGTTAATTTCTATTTCACCTAATTCCGTTACTGGTTTTACATTATCAACAGTATGAGGACAAGAGACTTGTGGTTCCAAATCATCTACATCCATTTGAAAAGTCTTTTCATAAATCGCATCTTGATCTGGCTTTACTATTTTAAAAGGTTTTTTCGTTCTTGTTGATACCCAATCAATTATTTTTTCATCGGGAATTCCGAAAGCGAATTTCGCTCCAAGTTCTAAAGCGAAGTTTGACATTGTCATTCTAGACGCCATGCTTAAAGATTTCATCGTCTCTCCGGTGAATTCAATGGATTTATAACGAGCTACTGAGGCGCTATAATCTCCAGCTATTTTAATGATGATATCTTTACTCATAACGTTTTTAGGTAGACTCCCATTTATTTCAAACTTTAAAGTCTCGGGAATTTTAAACCACAATTCTCCCTTAACATATGCATAAAATAGATCAGTGCTTCCAAGTCCGCATCCAGCAGCATTAAATGCACCATAAGTCGTAGTATGACTGTCTCCCCCCACAATTAGCATACCGGGACGTACATGTCCTTTTTCTGGTAAAATTTGATGACAAATACCCTCTCTAATATCATAAAAATTTGTAATATTTTGTTTTTTAACGAATTTTCTGATTAGATCATGAACAGAAGCCCATTTTTCTGTTGGTGGAGGATTGTAGTGGTCAAAAAGTACAACAATTTTCTCAGGATCAAAGACTTTGCGTTTTTTTGAAGGTCTTATCTTTCGAAAATCCAATAAAACTTTACCGGTACCAAAATGACTCATTATAAGATCAATTTTCGCATCAATAATTTCTCCAGGGATAATGGGATTATCCGAAAGTGAATGAGTTGATAAAATTTTTTCAGCAATAGTCTTGCCAGACACTTTTAACTCCTAACTAATATTTCTATATGATTAAAGAAAGGTATTTTTATAAATTTAATTCAACTAGTTTAGCTTTATTATCTCTGACTTTCTCAGGGGTTAAATCATATAATTTCCAGAAAATTATGCCTGCTATAAGCATGATAAATAATGGAACGGCAGCAAATTGTATCTTTAATCCCCAGAATCCAGCCAAATCAGGATCAGTCCCGACTTCTGGATCAAATCCTGATATTAATGAGACTAGGGTAAATGTAACTGCTTGGACAATAACAGATAGTCTAACAACAAAAGTTCGAATTCCAAGAAAAACTCCTTCTTCCCGTTTTTCTGTATCTACAACGATTTCATCAATGCAATCTGAAAAGATTAATTGATTTCCCAAATAAAGTGAGCTAACACCAAACCCGACAATAGCTATATTTACGGAAATCCCAATGAGATCATTGAGAAAGATAAGAGGAAAGAGGCTTATTACAGCCCATATTATTCCAAATAAGAATAACTTTTTGTGACCATACCTTTTCATAATCAGAAACATTACGGGGATTCCAAGTAATTGTCCAATCAAAAGCCCTGCTGAGATAACTGATTCATATTCTGATTTTAGGTTTAAAATAAATGGGACTATGTAAGGAAGAGATGCGATCATTATGGTTGTGAGGGAATGAAATGCGAGATAAGCTACTAGATATGCTAAAAAATTCTTGTATTGAGTCGTTTTTTTTAGTGCATGTAGAAAGGAAGTTCTTTTTTCAGATTGTTGAGCAAATTCCTGGGCACATTTTATTAATTCCTCATCTTCTCTCGAACCTGGAAGTGAAATTATGAACATAATGAAAGAAATTATAGAGAGAATGATCATCGCAAATAAGTAGGAAGTCTTATCTTCATATGCAATGAAAAGAGGAGGAAGCAAGGTAGCTAATGCAGTTGATATTAAACCTATTGGAGAGCCTAATGGCTTATCCAAATCCTCATTAATATATCCAGAAGCTTTCCAATAATATCGATGAGTTTCTATTTTATTCAGAAGTTTA
>WJIN01000329.1 GCA_014730295.1 Promethearchaeota archaeon
AGATATGCTGGCACGGCTGCTCCTTTATAACTCTTGGAAACTCAATAAAAAGCGTATCGAGCTTGCAAGAAAACGAGATATGAATTCTCGTAGCTGGACACTTAATCAGAACCAAGATACCCTTCGGGAACTATTTCTCACCACGGAAAAAAAATCAGCGGGGTGATGGGCTAAACCACAAATAATGTCGGCTGAGCGACCACTGTAAAATATGTGAAAAAAAATAAATAATTAGATACTGATATAAAAAAAAAATTCTCCTGAAAAGATCAAAAAACTTTCTTTATGTATTTTCTTCATAACCATGTATCTAGATTACATTTTATTCTGATTTTTCTGATTCTTTGCTATGTCCTCTAAATACTGGAGTTTTATGAAAACAAAAAATTAATAATTTCTTGAGTTTATAAGATACTGATTTTTTAAACCCTTTTTTTTCTTTCTGTTTTAGATGAGCTCCGACAGAACTTTCACGTTTTATTTTCATGATTTTTCATAAAAAACGGGCAAACAGAGTCGTAATCAAGATGGGTCTCTCTTGGTTTTAAAGGACCTTCGGATCTTATAGTGTGGTGACTAACTCTTATTTTTCAATTATCATTAAAAGGTATCTATCCATTCATTTTACAGAAAGGTTTAAATATATGTGGTGACCAATTATACTTAATGCCCTTTTTGCTTAAAAAGAAGATCAAAGGAAATATCTATCTTTACTTGGCAAAAAATGCCCGAATTAACGGGAAGTCAAGACGAGTTTGGGAGAAGTATATAGGTCCAGAAAAGAAGATCAATTCAGATACAGAGATTTTAGTAGGTTCCGAGCCTGAAATTACTACGTTTGATTTTGGACTTCCAATAGCTTTAATGCAACTGGCGAATCAGCTTAATCTCGTGGAGATCATTGATGGATGTACGGAGAAGCGTTCTCAAGGGTTGTCTGTAGGGCATTATATGGTATTAGCCGCCATTAATCGCTGTGTAAAACCGACCTCAAAGGCAAACCTTCGGCGATGGTTTGAACATACTGCCCTATTTAAAGAATTTCCCCCGATAGAGACATATTTAGATTCTATGGCATATACGAATCATTTTAAATATTTGACCCCTAAAATTATCGAGAAGATTGAAGCACGGATAAATAAAAAGCTCATAGAAGAGTGTAGCATCTCTATGACCACATTGTTTTATGACCCCACTAACTTTTTCACGTTTATTAATCCCCACGAAAGGATGAAGCTCCCCAAGCATGGGCATTCAAAAGAAGGACGTTCCACCTTGAATCTGGTCGGACTTAGTTTATTCTGTACACAAGATGGAGGCATTCCCCTCCTTCATGAAGTGTATCCCGGGAATGTTCAAGACGAAAAACTCTTTAAAGAGCAAATTCCGCGCCTTCTAAAAAGGTTACAGCACATAAATATCGACGCAAGGGAACTTTGTTTGGTGTTTGATAAAGGGAATATTTCTCGGGAGGCATTTACTCAAATTAATGAGGCTGAGCTTCACTTTATCTGTTCTGTTCGTCCCAGTACTCAAAAGAAGCTTCTTTCTCTCACTCCCGAGGACTTTTCCCTTGAATCTCTTCCTAACGGGAAACAGATAGGTGTGCGTGAATTTGAAAGGAGGGTTCATGATCTTACGTATAGACTTTTGGTGGTGTACAATCCCCGGAGGAGGGATTGGCAAGAGAAAAATGTGAAGAAGAAGTTAGAAAAGAAACTTGAAACGGTCCATTCATGGTTTAATGAACGGTTAAACGTGAAAAAGTGGAGAGACGCCGATGCGGTTGAGCAAAAAATTCGGGATATCCTTAAGTCCAAAAAGCTTCTAACGATGGTAAATTATTCCGTCTCGGGCCCTAAGGGGAAGGTAACGTATACGATTGAGATCAATGAGAGGGCCCTCCATGCGCACCTTGATACTCTTGGGAAGAGCTTTTTCTTATCCAACCATCCCACCATGCCCGCTTTAGATCTTATATGGTTGTATCGCCAGCAATATACGGTAGAACGGGCGTTTAAATATATCAAGTCTCATTCTCTTTTATCTGTGAGACCAATGTTTCACCGCACCGATGAGAGCATTCGGGGACACCTCTTTACTTGCGTATTGGGGCTTCTCCTTCTCACGCTCCTCACCAGAAAGATACAGCACGAATTTACAGAGATGAGTATCTTCACCGTGATCGACAACCTCAAGGAGATCGAGCTGGCGATTATCAAATACAAGGGTACGAGAAAGGTAATTAAAAAACTTGTCGAAATCTCTCCGGAAGCAGCGAATTTATCCACATTTTTAGGCCTTCAGGCATATATTTAATATTTTTTTGTGGTACCTAACTTTTGTTATTGTCTCTCAGATCACTTCATTTATGAGGGGTACAAAAGAAAAAAAATATGAATAAATAATAACTTATAAACTCAAGAATTTAGATATTTTTATAGATTACTTCTTATGGGTGAGAAAAATAGGCTGTCTTTATGGTAAAATCACTTGCCTCTTTACCAGTTTTATTTTTGAACACTTGCTTAAGAACCTCTGGAACATCCTTAAACTGATTTCCTAATAATTTCACGTCCGCAGATAATTGACCAAAGGAATTTGGTAAGGAAGCTAATTTATTGTTTACTAAATTAAAATACTCCAATGATTTGAGTTTACCGATGGATTCGGGAAGGGAGGTTAATTCATTATTTTTGAGATCTAAAACTCTTAGGGATTTAAGACTTCCGATGGAATTGGGAAGGGATTCAAAATTATTGTTATCTACATGAAATTCTTTCAGAGATTTAAGGTTGCCTATGGAATCAGGGAGGGATTTAAGGTTATTACTACTTAATGCTAACCATTCAAGAGAATCTAAGTTGCCGATAGTAGAAGGGATTTTGATGAGAGTATTACCCTCAAGGGAAAGCCATTCAAGAGACTTAAGATTACCAATTGAATCCGGGAGGGTTTGTAATTTACAAAAATTTGCAGATAAACTCTTTAAATTTGTTAGGTTGCCGATTGTATCTGGAAGTAAAAGAAGTGGATTCTCACTAATACCCAAATGTTCTAAGCATGATAAGGAACCAAGGAATTCGGGGAGCGCAGAGAATTGGTTCCCGCTTAGAGAGAGATGATTTAGAGATTTAAGATTAGAAATTGACTTTGGTAACCTTGATAGATTATTCTTGCTTAAAAGGAGTGTTTTAACATTAGCAAAATTTCCAATAAAATCTGGAAAAACGCATAATTCATTATTATAAAAAGAAATTGATTTTAATGATCTTAACTTACTGAATGAAGAGGGAAGTTCAGATAATTTATTAAAAGACAGCCCAAATTCTTTTAAATATGATAAATTCCCAATATTTTCCGGTAAATAGGGCAAATCACATTCGTACAGTCCAAGACCAACTATATGGGTATCTTCAACCTTAAATCCCATACTTGTGCGGGGTTTCATTTCCTCCACCACATGAAATTGTTTCCCGACAATATCCTCAATCGTAATTAGGACTGTTGCTCCTATTTCTTGTATCTTTACACCACGAAAATTTTTAAATGCCATGTCTTTTTCTTACATTAATTTATATTCAATATCATATTAAGAAGATAAATGAGTATTTAAAAGAAAAGTGTCTTATGATTTAGGTTTTTTTAATAATTGTTTAAAATCCTTGAAAAAGTCAATGTAAATTTGGTGTGGTTTCATTCCCAGTTGATATTCTTGTAATATTTCTTGATTTACTCCTGTATGATCAAACTTTCCTTTCATGAACAACTCGATTAATGGAAGTATCTCGTTGGGATTGAACTCTACCGCTTGCCCATCTTCATTAAACGCCACACTCCGGATATCTAATCCATCCTCTGCGATGATTGATTGAACAATCAGGGAATAGCCGATTAACTGGGGCATAATATTAATAAAATGACTCCCCGGATTTTTTGAGTCCAAATCTCTTTCTGGTTTAAAATCAACAACAAAAACTTCATTATCTGATATTGCTATGTAAAAACTATCTAAATGCCCAGTCCATATTCGAATTCCTTCACTTACTCCAAATTGCTCAATAAGGGCGTTTTCTAGAGAAATTAACTTCAAACCTGGGGAGTTTAATTGCTTGAGATTTCGGTGCCCGCTTTCATGACTGAAATATTTCTCACCCTCCTTTAGCTCATATCATAGAGTCTTTACCATAATGACGACTGAGAAGCCAAAGGGTAAGGAAAGCTCATGGGCGTCCCGCACATCTCTATTTTATCGTCGTCGATGGTGTATCGAGACCGGATTTTCCGACTTAAATCGGATTAATCGGCGATGGCGTTCAAATTACGATAATGTGAGATATCTAGATATGCTGGCACGGCTGCTCCTTTATAACTCTTGGAAGCTCAATAAAAAGTGTATCGAGCTTGCAAGAAAACGAGATATGAATTCTCGTAGCTTGACACTTAATCAGAACCAAGATACCCTTCGGGAACTATTTCTCAC